>JBEHXM010000241.1:0-2506 GCA_048498695.1 Bacteroidota bacterium | reverse complement strand
GGCACTAAAATGTTGCAGGTTCTTGAAGAACGCAACTTCCCGGTAACAGAATTGATTCCCGTAGCTTCCGAAAAAAGTGTTGGCAAAGAAGTAACATTTAAGGGTAAGCAGTATAAGGTGGTTTCTGTTGAGGATGCGATAAAACAGAAACCCGACCTGGCTTTATTTTCGGCAGGCGGGAGTACTTCACTGGCACAGGCGCCTCTTTTTGCCGAAGCCGGAACAACCGTTGTAGATAATTCATCAGCTTGGCGCATGGACCCGACCAAAAAACTGGTAGTGCCCGAAGTAAATGCCAATGTACTGACAGCCGAAGATAAGATCATTGCCAACCCTAATTGCTCAACCATACAAATGGTGGTGGCTATAAAGCCATTGCATGATAAATATAAGATCAAAAGGATCGTGGTATCCACCTACCAGTCGGTAACCGGTACCGGTGTAAAGGCAGTTGACCAGCTCTTTAATGAGCGTAAAGGCATCGACGGACCAAAAGCTTATCCATACCAGATCGACCTGAATGTGTTGCCGCATATTGATGTTTTCATCGATAATGGTTACACCAAAGAGGAAATGAAGATGATTAAAGAAACCCAGAAGATCATGGGCGATAACAGCATTAAGGTGACGGCTACTACTGTTCGTATCCCGGTTATCGGCGGTCACTCTGAATCGGTAAATATCGAGTTTGAAAAGGACTTTGACCTGGCAGAAGTAAGGTCAATACTGGAGAAAGCACCGGGCGTGATCGTTACAGATGATGTTGCTAACCTGAAATACCCGATGCCACTGGATGCACACGAGAAAGATGAAGTATTTGTAGGCCGTATCCGCCGCGACGAAAGCCAGGCAAACACGCTTAACTGCTGGATCGTATCAGACAATCTTCGCAAAGGCGCAGCTACTAATGCGGTACAGATTGCAGAATATTTGGTGGCGATGCATTTGATAGGGCAACCACAAGAAGCGTAATCACGTATTTAATATATATTTGTAAGGATAGCTTTTAAGCTGTCCTTTTTTATTTACAAACTTTGTCATTGCCGCGCTGCGCTCGCAATGACATAAGGCATAAACTATGATCTCCTTTGCTCACCGTGTGTTTATGGAAGTGGCTGCCAATCTGAGTTTCTCAAAGGCAGCGCAGGTGCTGTTTGTAACGCAGCCCGCCATCAGCAAACACGTAAAGGCGCTGGAAGATCAGTATAAAGTGCCGCTGTTCGAGCGTAAAGGCAACAGTATTTTACTCACCGAAGCCGGCAAACGCCTGAATGAGTACCTATTACAGGCTACTGAGATCGAACGTAAAATAGAATATGATCTTTCCATCCTTAGCAATGTATCGCAGGCTGCCGGCCATTTACGGTTGGGCGCCAGCACTACTATTGCTTTGTATATCCTGCCGTCTATCCTTTCGGGCTTTCAGCGTGAATATGCCAACGTGCATCTGCAACTGGTGAACCGTAATTCAGAATATATCCTGAATGCCCTGCTCAATCACGAAGTAGACATTGGCATCATCGAGGTTGATAATAAGCTGACCACGGTATCTTATAATCCTTTCATGAGCGACGAGGTGATACCCGTATGTTCGTCAAAAAGCCCGCTGGCTGGTAAGTCATTAACGCTGAAACAGCTTCTAAAAACCCCGGTTGCCCTTCGTGAACGAGGATCAGGTACCTTGAATGCTTTATTAAAAGCATTGTCCGATCATCATATCAAATCTTCCGACCTATCTGTGAAAATAAGGCTTGGTGGCACTGAGGCGCTAAAAAATTTCCTGCTGGCCGATCAATGCCTCGGTTTTATGCCGCGGCCATCCATTGTGCGGCAGTTAGCCGAAGGTGATTTGGTGGAAGTACCGATAGAAGGTCTGAAGATCATTCGTGATTTTTATTTTATCCGCCGAAAAGGGACTGAAGACTTCGGCCTTACCAGCAATTTCATGAAATACGCACTGCAATATGTGTGAGTTTCGATTTTCTCAAAAAATATAAAACCAACAGGTCAGTTATGTGTAATCAATAGATATAATTATTAATCTTTAATTAATAAAATATCATTGATATGGCAAGTTTAGATAACCGTAAAGTAGCTATCCTTACTGAAGAAGGATTTGAACAGGTGGAACTCACCAGCCCAAAACAGGCATTGGAACAAGCAGGTGCACAAGTTGATGTGATATCACCAAAGAGCGGAAAGATCAAAGCATGGGATAAAACCAATTGGGGTATCGAGATTGATGTAGACAAGCAACTTAGCGCGGTAAGCCCTGATGATTATGACGCCCTGGTTTTGCCGGGCGGGGTATTGAACCCTGATAAGTTAAGGCAAAATAAAGAGGCCGTAGCTTTTGTTTCTGCCTTTTTGGATGAGGGTAAACCGGTGGCTGCCATTTGTCATGGACCGCAGATGCTGATAGAAACCGGCATGGTGGGCGGAAGGACATTAACTTCTTACCCATCGCTGCAAACCGACCTGGAAAATGCGGGTGCGCATTGGATTG
>JBEHXM010000240.1:0-2645 GCA_048498695.1 Bacteroidota bacterium | reverse complement strand
CAACAACGATCACCTGTTTGCTGTCAAAAGAATTTGTGTGGCTGGTAGCCGTTGCTTTCCTGCCCGCTGCATCGCTAAGCTGGTGGGTCATGAACAAATGGCTGCAGGGCTTTGCTTATAAAGTACCGGTAGCCTGGTGGATGTTTACGGTAGCCGGGGCGCTATCTCTTGGCATCGCGCTGTTAACAGTGAGCTTCCAGGCGATAAAAGCGGCGCTGGCGAACCCGGTGAACAGTCTCAGGAGTGAATAATTATCCCGTTGTACTAACATTCTTAACACGACAATTATTTTAGAATGAATTTTAGCAAAACACCGCGCGGGATCAAAGCCGTGTTCTTGGTACCCGCACTTTTTACTGCACTTGCATCCTGCGATCGAATAAATATGAGACAACGTTTGTAAGGGTAGATGGTAAAAAGATGGCATATCAAAGCTTCGGATTAACTACGCGTCACGCAGGCGATCCTGTCCTGGTTTTTGAGAGCGGGCTTGGCGCCTATGCGGGAAACTTCCAAATCCTGTTTCCTACACTCGCCAGAAATATGCCAGGTATCGCGTATGGCCGGAATGGATTAGGAGAGTCGGAAGCTGATTCTATGGTAAAAACCGACGGAGATGTGGTCAAGCGTCTTCACGACTTTTTAAAACAAGCCAAAGTTGCGCCGCCCTATATTTTAATCGGGCATTCCTATGGCGGACCATTGATCAGGCTATTCACCTCCCGTTATCCAGATGAGGTTACCGGGTTGGTCTTTATTGACCCCAGCGATTTTATGCTTACAAAAGAACAAGACGAACAAATCAAAGCGGTTTCTCAAAGCCCGGTCGGCGTTAGAGATATGAGTATTTTACTAAAGGAACCGGCCAATGACATGAGCCTCCCTACAGGTATCCGAAATGATTTCAAGAGAGTAATGAAGCTACATTCAACAGGATATTTCAATGAATACATCCCCTTCATGATATACCTGTGTCAATATTGATCGCTTACAATACACCCTCGACAATTATTCACTGGCGCAGCTAAAAGATCTCAAAATAAATCCGCAGCCATGGTCTGAAGAACGGAACAAATACCGTATAATAAATTTCGCGAAGATGATTGAAAATAACCACAATTCTTCAATAACCCTGCTGCCAGGTATGTGCATTTTATTCATCAGCAGGATCCCATGCTTGCCATTTCAGAAATAGAAAAGGTATATAACAATGCGATCGGCACGGCGAAGAAATCACGTAAATAGCAAGATGAGCTCAAGCATGGCACCATGGAAAAAGTTGTACAAATTATCACACCGGCCAGCATCGCTGTCCATTGTTTCCAGACCATGTACTGCCGTGTCCGGAGGTCAATAGCTGCCGTTGATATCGCTACCATAGTCTGCACTTATGGACCTCCGTCATTCATATTAGTACTTTGTTGAAAAGCTTTATCAATCTCTTTCTCCGAATCAGATCTATTTTATTTTTTTATAGATATGCAGGGGGATGCAGCAATCGGTAGTGTCTTTCGGTTTGTCGATCGTGATCAGGAGACTATCCTTTTCTACAAGTTTGCGCCCTATAGTGCGGGGCTTTTCGGTTTCATAGGTCAGCAGCAAGGTATCTCCCTTCCTGTTATAAGTTCCGGTATACCATTCATTATAGCCAAATACCGCCGTCGAATTCATTTCGAACGTGTTATTTTTTCGAAATTTGATGATATTTTGATTTTGCGTGCCTTCGTATCCCGCGACAATAACCGCATCACTTTCAAAGGTTTCCGAACCAGGTATTGCATAGCAAAGCACAAGCGTTAGCGTATAAATAATTGTAGGCAGGTGCGTTTTAAGGTTGGGTTGTTTTCTCTTTTTTATACTGCGCCTGATGCTTTTGATGAAAAAGACGGCAAGCACCATAAAAATCGCCAGCATAAAGCACATCCACAAAATATAATTTATTCCATCGAAATAAACATCGATATTATGCCTGAAAATGATGAGTAAAAAAAATGCGCTGCAAAGTATGATCGCCGTTCGCAGTCTTTTTCCGGTTGGTTTTTCTTCCATGGTTGGCTTGTATAGGTATCAGTTATAGATATCTCTTTGTTGTGAAGAATGAATTGTCGGGCAGTAGACCAAATTATCGCTATCAAATCTTTAACTGTAAAACTGCTACTGCTTACGGCCTCTAATTACTTGTTTCTCTACCGCTGCTCATCATACACGCCAAACTCCGAAATTGAAGGCTGGAGGTCTGATTTTTCTATCCAAACCCGCACTTTGCTGCCCCAAACTCTGTTGAAGCGGTTAATTTTTACACGTTTACCATTCTCGCCGTCAAATAGTGGTTTCCATGTACTGTTTTCGTAATATTCCAGTTTGTATTTGCTGAAGTTCACTTTGTCCTGGGCAATACTGATGGTATTAAACGCACGGTCCCGGTCGAAGTCGATCTCGTACCAGGGGTGTTCAACGGTTTTGTTAGACACCCACGAGGTGGTGAAGTCATCGTCGTTGGCCAGGTCCATAATATTATCATCATCACCCCAGCTTGAGCTCGACGGTTGATGCTTAGCTATATTTGATGCAATAAGCGGTACATCAAGCTCAGGCAGCCTGGTAACCGGCCATTCATTTTTCCAAAACCGGCCAACTTGTTTTAG
>JBEHXM010000239.1:0-2666 GCA_048498695.1 Bacteroidota bacterium | reverse complement strand
TGGACACGAAACTGTTGAATTTCCTGATTTCACCGGCGGCCAGTGGATGTACAGGCAACCTGTTTTTGCATTTAATGATGAATACTGATGTCGTGATAAAATTTTAGTGGTATGGGAGGAATGTATGATGGGTTAAAAGCTTACGATAAAAAGGATTCAGCATAAACGTAAGATATTATTGACTCTATTGATAGTGCCCCACATTGGTGAAAATTGGCTTGATTGCGGTTCGTGGCAAGGACTAGGCAAGCGAAATTGTTTCTAAGATCGAATACTCAAAGCATTAGCCTTATTTCCGTCTATAAGAAACATGTGTCAACTTTGCTGCAAGCTTCAAGAAAAGGGAAACTTAAGCTTGTCCGTGCTTATTCCTAAAAAAAGCCAGGCCTTTATGAATCACCTCATCATTCCACAGAAAGTATGATATGGAAGGTTGAACTAGTTCCTTCTTTCCCCTTAGCATAGATTGCGCCGTTGTGGCGAATACTATTTTTTACATATGCTAATCCAGGCCGGTGCTCTCATAATCAATCCTGCCGTTAAACCTTGTGAATACATTAAACATTGCGTCTGCATATTCCTGCTCAAAACCAATACCGTTATCCTCAATCGTTATATGGTAGTATTCGTTTGCTTTTTTTATGTCCAATAACTCCTTTACTTCAGAACAAGATCAGGTGCGTGAATTTTATTAATGAACAAAGTTTGCGTGGGAAAAGCAAAATCAATTTGTTCTTTCTCAAATAGCTCAAAAATCCGTGTATTGATACGTTCCTGTATATCCATGTATGTGTTATAGTCGGGCGATAAGACATAGAAAACCACTTCGAAATTCAAACTGAAATCACCAAAAGATTTAAAATGCGCCCTGTCAAATCTCGTTCCCCCGGTTGATTCAATTATATTCTTAAGAAGCCTTGGAATGATTTTAAGTTTGGCAGCAGAAGTCTCATAAATAACGCCTAGTCCAAAAACTATCCGCCGTTCCTGCATTCTTTTATAGTTGTGCACTCTTGAATTGGTAAGGTCTGTATTTGAGCAAATAAGTTGCTCTCCATCTAAAGTACGCAAGCGTGTAGTTTTTATGCCTATATATTCCACTGTTCCCATTTTGTCGTCTATGATGATAAAATCACCGATTTCAAATGGCCTATCAAAAAATATGACCAGGTAACTAAACAAGTCGCCAAGAATAGCTTGAGCCGCCAGCGCAATTGCTATTCCACCTATGCCCAAACCTGCAACAAGCGTTGTTATGTCATATCCGAGATTATCAATTAAAAACAAAAATCCGGTTACCCATACTACCACCTGTATTATTAGCAAAATTCCTTTCGACTGTTTTTCGCGTTGCAGGTTGTGCTGTTGCCTTTTTAGCGCCTGATTAAATAAGTAACCGATAAATGATGTAATCATACGCAGTACATAGAACGTCGTGACTACCATCAGGACAATGTTAATTATCGATTGTATGCGCTCTGAAAACGTGAGGTAATGTAAAGAGGCATAAACCGCAACAACATAAAGCAAAGGCATTAACGATGATTTGGCCAGTGCAATCAAAAAATCATCTATAGTTGTTTTAGTTGTTGAAGCCTTACTCGTTAATCTCTTAATTATAAATAGCTGAATAAGCTTCAGCAGAATTATTGAACTGGCAATAATGGCCACACATATTATCCAGTTCCTTACCGAATTATTGAAAATTAAATAGTTCCATATATCTGACATTGGCATTTTAGTTAAGAAGTAATGAAATGGGGGATAGCAAAATTACCCAAGTTCCCGGCCGATCATCAGGCACTAAGGCTTTTATAATATTATTCTAATGGTGGTCTAATATCCTACATGGTATTGAGCAAAAGGATAGGCTATTGCTCCGGCAAGATATCCGACCAATGCAATCCACGAAATGTTTTTGAGATACCAGAAGAAATTTACTTTGGCCATCCCCACTATAGCAACATGAGCATCTGAACCAATGATTAGAATGCTGCCTCCGGTTCCTGTCTAACATGAACGGCTGCTGCATGAGCATCCTGGCCTCGCATGAAGAAGCGAGCAGCAAATGAGTAAGGGACCGGTATAAGAAATTTGATCATCCGCGTTTTGTTTAGTTTCTCGTTTCAGTCTTCACGAACAGGTTTATAGTTCAATTCATAAATGTCCATCCTTCGATCTTTTAAATTCCGTACACTGCCGTGAGAGTGTAATTCATCAAGCAGTGATAAATCAATATCTGAGATCAGGATCATTTCCGTGTTAGGTGTTGCTTCACTTTTAATGCCGTTGGAGGGAAAGGCAAAATCGCAAGGCGTAAAAACAGCGGATTGTGAATATTGAATATCCATGTTTTCAACTTTCGGCAGAT
Source organism: Bacteroidota bacterium (assembly GCA_048498695.1). Lineage (GTDB taxonomy): Bacteria > Bacteroidota > Bacteroidia > Sphingobacteriales > Sphingobacteriaceae > Mucilaginibacter. The sequence continues at coordinate 295 of JBEHXM010000239.1, read as the reverse complement.
TTCCTACGCTGCCTGTAATTGCCACGTAACATTCGTTTTCAATAGCCCTTGCCTGTGCGCAGCAGCGAACACGCATGTAAGAATTTTGTGTGTCCGTAAGAAAAGGGACAAAGAGGATTTTCATTCCCTGTTCTGCCAAAAGTCTTGACAATTCCGGAAATTCAACATCATAGCAGATTAAAATTCCAATAGGGCCGACGTCTGTTTTAAAAACTTTCAATTTACTTCCTCCGGTGATTCCCCAATAAGAACTTTCATCGGGCGTAATGTGTATTTTTTCATATTGGTCAACCTT
>JBEHXM010000238.1:0-2675 GCA_048498695.1 Bacteroidota bacterium | reverse complement strand
GGGGTAAAAAAGTAATGGTTGATAGTGCCTGTTCAAACCGCGGAGCGGCTATGAACCATGAACTATCAACCATAAGCTAAAAAAGAACCTATGCCCTGCGTATAATTCCTAAAAGTATAGCAATAACTGCAATCACTAAAAGAACGTGGATCAGGCCGCCGCCTACCGGGTAAACAAAAAATCCAAAGATCCATCCGATTACCAGGATTACTGCGATTAAATAAAGTAAGCTTCTCATTTTTGTAAAGTTTTAGTTGATAAATGTTATTTCACCGATACCAAAACCATTCCAAAAAGGAGTGTATACAAAAAAACCCCGTCATACGGGGTTTTTTATTGATTTAAAGTAACTTAATACTCGTCTTCGTTAAAAAAGAAGTCATCTTTTGTAGGGTAATCAGGCCATATTTCCTCTATATTTTCGTACGGTTCACCATCGTCCTCCAGCGCTTGCAGGTTCTCAATAACCTCAACCGGGGCTCCGGAGCGGATAGCATAGTCAATCAATTCGTCTTTAGTCGCAGGCCAGGGAGCATCCTCAAGGTGTGATGCAAGTTCGAGTGTCCAATACATATCTATATAATTTATTTTATTGGTGAATTTACAATTTTGGCAAAAGTATAATATTTTTTATTCGATTATCAACATTTTTTTTCATTTAATTGTAATTGGTTGGTTAGGTTGATTGAGTTGGATTAAGTTGACTAAGTTAACGTTCTAATTCAGTGCAAACTAACTCAATCAACTTACTCAAACTACTCACTTGATCAACTTCCCCTTGGCATCCATTTATTCTCCGGTACATTGTTTTCATGCCCAACTTTACGGGCCAGGGTAAATAAATAATCACTCAGCCTGTTCAGATAAATATTCACTTTCTCGTCAACGTCACTTTCTTCGGCAAGATGTACAACTATGCGCTCGGCCCGGCGACATACACAGCGGGCGATGTGACAATAAGAAACGGTATTGCAGCCTCCAGGCAAAATAAAATGTCTAAGCTCCGGCAGTTGCAGGTTCATGTCGTCCATTTCCTTTTCCAGCAGTTCAATGTCGGCAGGGTAAAGGTCAGGGATTACCATTTTTGACTTTTCCGGATCAGCGGCCAGCGATGAGCCTATGGTAAACAGCCTGTCCTGTATTTGTTTCAGTATTTCCTTGTCGTGCCAGGTAATGTCCTGATCGGCAATCAGGCCGATATATGAGTTCAGTTCATCAACGGTGCCGTAGCTCTCTATGCGAATGTGGTGCTTGGGTACGCGGGCACCTCCTATTAATGATGTAAGGCCTTTATCGCCGGTTTTCGTGTATATTTTCATTTAAGGTGATAATTATATGATGATGCCCGTTGCGATCGAGGTCTATTCCAACAGCAATCGAAGTTATGACTTTTGATCTTACCTGTAAGCAAAAGTTCTCCACTATTCCAAGCAGAAACATGTTGGGGATTTAATGGTTATATAATTTTTATTCCCAATTTTGATTTCTAAAACATCATACCGTGAAAAAGCCCCTGTTTATATCATCAGTATTTGTTATTGCCGCAATGCTTCTGTTAAGCCTTAAATGCGCCACCAGCAACAACGATAAGGCTACCACAGGTAACACACCTCCGCTGCCGCCAAAAGCGCCCATTACCAATTTTCTGACCGAAAAGCAGTTTAACGATCTATTCCCGATGCGCGATAAGTTTTATACCTATGCGGCCTTTGCGCAAGCTGTTAAGGAATTAGGACGAGTGTCGGTTAAGATAACGCGGCGCGCAGTATCTGTCTACCAGTTTGTCCGTACGGATAAGGCTACAGGCAAATCTGTAACGGTACGACAGGACGAGGACTGGAATGAAGACTGGGCCAAAAAGAAACCAGATAGCAGCTACGTGATAGATTACAGTAACTTCTGCGCTGAAAAAGACCTTCAAACTAACAAGAAAGAATTAGCGGCATTTTTTGCCAATATCGCTCATGAAACCCGTCACGGAGAAAATGGTCAGTACAACGATGGACTGATGTTTATCCATGAAAACAATACATCGCTGCCTTACGTAGCTGAAAACGACGCCTACCCTGCTGTTCCCGGTAAAAAATACTATGGCAGGGGGCCATTGCAGCTAAGCTATAATGGCAACTATGGCTATGCGTCCGACTGCATTTTGGGCGATAAAAAAGTTTTACTGAACAACCCCGAGAAGGTAGAGACCGACCCGGTTATCGCCTTTAAAACGGCCATTTATTTCTGGATGACGCCGCAACCTGCAAGACCATCCGCACACGATGTAATGGTCGGTAAATGGCAGCCAAACGCAGCCGATAAAGCCGCCAACCGTATACCCGGTTTTGGAATGACCATCAACATCATCAACGGCCCGGTTGAGTGCAATAAAGGGGGTAACATGTTTAGCATGAACGACCGGATTGGCTTTTACCAGCATTTTTTGAAGGCTTTCGGTATCAGCGATAATAATTGCGCCTGCTCGTGTGCTGCTATGAAGTCTTATTAAAGGAGAATATATTCCCTTTTTGTTTATTATGCTGCGTTAATTATTTTTGAAAATACAAAATAGTAATGACTGACTACCCCTTTGATACTACCGGCCTCAGCAGCACAAATATCGATACACTTTACGAAGCCTATAAAACGTTAAAAGCAAAATTCCCGATCGAGTTTACCGGTCA
>JBEHXM010000237.1:0-2718 GCA_048498695.1 Bacteroidota bacterium | reverse complement strand
GGCAGGTTTTTTGTTTATTTATAGTACCCTATAATATCATGGTGAAAAAGTCAAGAATAGTTAGTCAGTCCTTCGCTGCCCTGATATGACAATATTTTTTATGTACACACCTTTTGAAGGAACTTTGCTGAAGCAAATGCTGGATTTATTGCAGCAACATGCGAAGAGTAAGTCTACCCGGATCTTTACTTATGGCCCCTGTTCAGCTGTGATAGCGCAAGAACCCTGGCTTAAATGTAAAAACGGTGATGGAGATGATATCTATAAGCTTTATGAGTTCAGGAACTTACTTCCCAAATAAAACTCTTTATTATCTTTCAGGACTTTACTGACTTTCCGGCTTTCCGGATTCAAAAGTCATATCACCGGCTTAATATCGATCAATGGCGTGCCATCTAACACCTCAAGATTGGAGACCCTAATTTTTCCATCTGCAGTGATCTCCAATATTTCGGTTTCGTGGAGGCCGATAGGATTTGGCCGGTCGGGTGAGCGGGTGGCAAATACACCGCGGGTAGGTGCGTTGAAGTTGTTGCGCGGATGAGTAGTCATGATAGTCCTGTCGGCCTGGTGCAGCCAGGTAAGCAGGATGATCTTTGCGCCTGTGACGAGACCTGAAGTTGCGGACAAGAATTCCTTTTCAATATGGATGATGACCTCCGGTGCGCCTTCATCTTCCTGCAACGGGCAATCCTTTATTTCTTTTAAGGGCGATTGTATGTAGCCGATAAATCTTACTGCTTCCATTTATACCTGTTCGATTTTTCTGAATAACGAACGATATAAATTTAAATGGACAAAGCTCAATCCTGCAAACCGTATTCAAAAAAGCTTCGTATATTCCCGAAACCTCTGAAACTGATCACTTTTATTATGAGCGAGAGAAAAATTTACAATCCTGTTCAAAAGGATTATGTTACCTTTTTAAAAACCGCAGCGGAAACCAACGGCGAATGCACGCTGGTCGAAGTCGAGCTGGCCGATGGCGGCGGTGTCGGTTTGCATTACCACAAAACCTACAGCGAAAAATTTGATTGTCTGGACGGCGAGGTACAGATCGCGCTTGGCAAAACCATCCACACCCTGAAGCCCGGCAAAAGCGCAACAGCCGAACCGCATGTAAACCATCTTTTCCGGAACCGAAGCGGAAAACCCTGCAAGTTCCGCGTTGAGTTAAGGCCCGCCAGCCGCGGCTTTGAGCAATCCTTGCAAATAGGCTACGGACTGGCAAACGATGGCCTGGTAAAGAAAAATGGCTTCCCGAAAGATAAGCTGGCCCTGGCCTGGCTGTTCGACATCAGCGAAAGCAACCTACCGGGGTGGATGAGCGTTTTTGAATTTATATTGAGAAAACAGGCGAAAAAGGCAAGGGCATTGGGGACGGATAAGGCATTGGTAGAGAGGTACGTGAGGTATTAGGTGATAGATGACGCAATATTGCCATAATATCATTAAGTTTGATCTGCGGAAATATGCGATCGCATATCCCCTTTCCGTAAAAAGCCATTATATCAGTAATTATACTTGACACCGGCAGGATGTTGTAAACAAAACGCTGACCATGCTTTGTAACCAATATAATATAAACACCTTTAGCGACGGCTCAGCATGGCTCGAAAAGAACAGGGTCACGTTTTCATCACTGACGGAATTTGAGTACGAGAACTATGAAGCGCCAACTTACAGCATAAAATATGTACTCAGCGGTACCGAGCATTACCTGTTCGGTAACCAGCATTTCGCGGTAAACAGCGGGCAGTTTTTATTGGTGAATAAAGATCAATCTATCGATACCGTGGTTCGGTCAAAAACACAGGTACAAGGGCTATGCATCCATCTTGAAGCAGGCATGCTCGATAATATATACACAGACCTTACCCAACACGATGACTGGCTTTTGGATAATCCATTTGAAACGCTGACCGTTCCTGATTTCCAGGAGCAGCTTTATTCCGGCAATGAAAATTGCCTGGGAGCCTACCTGGGTATACTTGCAAGCCGGTTTGATCCTGACACGACGGCTATAAATATTGACGCACAGGAACTGTACCAGGCGCTCGGCTTACAACTGATCAGACTTACCGGTAACCTGCAACTGGAACTCGCTGAACGATTGACTGCACTTCGGTCCGGAACAAAAAAGGAACTGCTGAGAAGGTTGGAAATTGCCCGCAAAGCCATAGATGCCGAGAATAACGAGTGGCTTGATATTGATCATATAGCGCGCGAAGGTATGCTGTCATGCGCTCATTTTTTACGATGCTTTAAAAAAGTATACGGTATAACGCCCTATCAATATCATTTAAAACGAAGGATGGCCCATGCTGCTTATCTGCTTAAAAAAAACAGCATGAAACCTTCTGAATTGGCACAAGTATGCGGGTATGCAGATCTGGCCTCTTTCAGCAAAGCATTTAAAAAGGAGTTTCAACTGGCGCCCAGCCACTACGCAGCCGGATAAACATTTTAATATTACTTAGCTAACCTGCCGTCAACAGTATTCCCATCTTGTTCAAAAAAGCAATTTTGGACAATTTGCCTTTCCATGCAACTATCTACTTTGGCCCTGCAGCAATGTGTGGCTTTAAGCAGGTATGGCATTTAAATATTTTTCATCAATAACACTTTTTATAACATTTATCAATTTCATCGTCCATGCCCAATCACCCAGGCTGACGGGTAAGGTGCAGGATAAAACAGGCAGTGCGGTAAAATTTG
>JBEHXM010000236.1:0-2795 GCA_048498695.1 Bacteroidota bacterium | reverse complement strand
AGCATTGGCTGGCTTCTGACAATCCGGCGAAAGCCTTGCCAGGCGAAGCTGCATTTGCCGCAAGTGGTACTTGTCTTGCATTAAATCTTAACCGGAAAAACATTGCTATTGTAACAGGGGGCAGTAATGCCCGTTTGATGTTCAGAAATACTGATGAAGGCAAATGGAACTATGAAAATTTACCTATTCAGCACGGAAAAGCAAGTCAGGGAGCATTTTCTATGGTATGTGGGGATAAAAGCATTGTGGCAGTTGGCGGTGACTATTCTAAAAATAAATTAAATGATTCAACAGCATGTTTTTTCAAACTCGATAATAATCCTGAATTTACATTGACGACCGGAAGCGCTACAGGTTTCCAATCCTGCATAGAATATATTTCAGACAATACCTTTCTCTCAACCGGCACCCCCGGTAGTAATATTACTACTGATGGCGGAAAAACATGGACGAAAATTGATGTTATCAGCTATAACGTTTGTCGTAAAGCAAAAACAGGTAAACTGATTCTTTTAGCTGGTGATGCCGGAAAAATCGGCATTTTAAAGCTGTAGTTTACTGGTTATGAAGTGCTTATTTGGGGTGTTAAAATTTATTGAAAATTGGTTTGCAATCAATATCAATAAACTCTATATTTGCACCACTTTAACGGAAACGTATAAGTTGATTCCGTAGCTCAGCCGGTAGAGCATAACACTTTTAATGTTGGGGTCCTGGGTTCGAGTCCCAGCGGGATCACCTGATGGGACAAATGAGAAAAAATATCGTTTGTCCCATTTTTATTTCCCTCCAACTTGTTGTTAATCAGATATATCCATTTAAATATTTCGCTTTGGTTTGGAGTTCGATCTTTCAAATCTTCAATTGTGAACTTTTCGGGATAAATCGAACTCACAATTTTTCGCTTTTGATAATTGTCTGAATTAGAGTAGATTGCCTTAAGATCGGTAAGCTTTACCAATGCTGTATCCAGTGTCTTCTCGACCTCAGCAATACCCATTTTATTAATCTGAAGCTCACTTATTTTGCATTCCAAAATACTTATTTCGCGCTTTGCTTCTACCTTAACTGCACGAAAATCTGATGCGTCGATATCTTCATTTAATAGTAATTCCCTTGCCTTTGTTACCTTATTATTCAGCGCCGTGATGCGTTCTATGTATTGTTTACGAGTGTCGCTTGTCTGCTGATGCCCTTTGCTATATTCGTCGAGTACGACCCGCTTAAACCATTCTGCCGTGATCTCATTTAACTGGTAGTCGTGCAGGTGATCAATAAAGAGCTCGTTTGTTTTTATAGCATTTTTGCGATAGTGACATGACGATTTGCAATGGTAATAGTGGATGTATTTTGTTTTACCTTTCGACGCGCTCCCTGTCAATACCCTCCCACAACAGGGGCAAATAATCGAGCCTTTTAAGGCGAGTATTTCTTCGGCAACGATCTTGGTAGTGGTTTTTCTTTTACGTCCGTCTAAGACATCCTGAACCTCGTAAAACACGGCAGGCGTGACAATAGGCTCGTGTAAGCCGTCCACCGTGTAACTCTCCTCGTTCTTCAATTTAGGAATGACGATCTTACCCATATAAACCGGATTGCGCAGTGCGTGCCAAAAATTGTTCTTACTGCATGTAAGCCCTTTAATTTTTGCCTGACGCCAAATCTCTGCGATCGTGTTTTCGCCGAAGCTTAATTCTGTAAATGCCCATGTCAATATAGATGCAGTTGGTTCATTAGGGACTATCGTCTTTTTACCACCTTCCAATGTTTTGTTTTTATAGCCGATTGGTGCACTTGCCATCCAGCGCCCTTCTTTACGCGCCCTGCGCATTCCGTAAAAGACGTTTAACGCTCTCCTGTCGTTCTCAATTTCCGGGGCGGTCAGATAAATGGCTAACATCATTTTATTCTCAGGAACCTCCATATCAAGGGGCTGTTCGATGGCCTGGGGTTCTACACCTAACTTTTTGAGAGTGGCGATCATTTGATAGGCATCGGGGGCGTTTCGGCTGAAACGATCCCATTTGGTAAACAATACCAGGTCGGTCTTATTTTTTTGCTGACGGAGAATGTTAAGCAGCTTTGTCCATTCAGGTCGGTTAAACGTCTTCGCCGAATGATCTTCGAACAGGATCTTGCGCACCTGTATCCGGTTGATCTCACAATACTTCAATAATACCTCTTGCTGGCTGCGTTGAGAATAACCTTTATCCGCCTGTTCGTCGGTACTTACCCTAATGTATAAATCTGCTATTTTCATTTGTTAAAGTTCTGATTCACAATCAATTTAGCGAAAAAATATAACAAATCCAAGAGTCTTTCCGCCTCATTTTCAGATATTTCGAGGCCTCTTTTCCGGTAATCCTCGACCATATCTTTTGCAGTCCATTTTCTTTTTTCTTTTAGTTCATTACCCATCGTTGCGGCTTAAGCCGCAATGGTCGTCAGTAGGCGAAAATCTTTGTCAGGAGCTTTTCGGTACTACAGAAGATTTTTTTTTCAGCCAGGCCTAAACAAAAAGCAAAGTGCAATGACACATAAAATGCCATTGCACCGCTTAACAACCGGCAGCGATAGGTAGGAAAATTGTCAAGGGTGGCGCTGCCGAAAAAAAACAAAAATTAACCATATCAGCGCCATTCACATGCCCTTGACGATTTTTCGACCGGGCTAACTTTGTGATGGCGGTGACAATGTGGGTGTTTCGGAGATATGTTACACTCTGTTCCGTGGCAAAACTGACCACGTGTTTGCTGGCAAAGAAATGCAGCCGATGCTTTAGGAGCATAAACAAA
>JBEHXM010000235.1:0-2859 GCA_048498695.1 Bacteroidota bacterium | reverse complement strand
CAGGTCGATACGGCTTAATTTCTTATTGGCGTCCTCGGCGTTGTTCACTCTTCCGTCCATATCGCTATATACACCTTTAGCGTCATTGCGTGATTCCGTTCTAAAGATTGCGATCATTGATTTGGATTCGATAGAACCGAGATACCAAACTTCCCGCTCCCCATAACTGATACTTGCTTTATTGTCCCGCTTTTCAGTTCGTATACCTTCATTAAAAAAAGCCTTCATTGCCGCAGCATTATTCCGGGGTGTACGCCACCTGTGGAGGCTATCCGATCTTTTATAATTAAATTTTACTGCGTTCCCGATATCATCTTCTGTTATGCCATCATTTGTCACATCTACATAATCAGGCGAAAGCAGCCCGGTGAGCAAAAAAGAAGATGCATAAGCTGGCGTTTCCTGCGACTGCACATAGCCGTCTATTTTTGCCTTGCTTTGGGTATGTTGTGAGTTTACCGTGGGTTCATCACTTTCATAGTTCACCAGGTTGGTTGCAGCATCTGCATTTGCCTTTACAGAAAAAGTAAAATCCTTTTGAATGACATTGTAAACAGGTATACCATATACATAACGCATTCCGCTTTGCTCAAGGACTGTGATTTCGGAGATATGATGGCCTTTCCTGTAACCTCCCACACGGAGTATTTCATTATACTGGATAAGATTGCTGCCATTAAATGAGCCGGTATAATTCCGGATTGACTTTTCTAAGCCAATATTAGCAGCATCTGCTGCTGTGAGCATGGTCGTCACCTGTGTCCGCTTTTCCCGGTGTTGCAAGCTTTTGCCAACATATACCGGTGAAACAGTTCCTTTTTCAGTATTCGTTTTTTTATCAAACCGTTCCAGTTGGGTTTCCAGCCTTGTATTTACATTGGTTCCCCCCAACTTAAAGCGGACTAAATCGTCCCCGCCAATCCGGTTTAATTGTTCTTCGTTTGTAACAGAACTTTCTCCCGGGTTTTTGAAGTATACGTTTTCAAATGAACTATTAGTTTGAGGGCGTTTGAACTGCATTGTTTGCAATAAGGTATTGTTTGCATCCTGCCAGCCGCCTGCACGGGTGGGAGTACTTACAATGTTCCAGTTTCCTCCATAGTGCCCCGGCGGAGCAATATCAACTCCAATGGATAAATTTTTATCTTTTGAAACGGTAACATTATCTTTCATAAAACCCATATCACCCCTGTAGGCACGTATGGAACCCCCGGTACCTTCTCCCTGGATAGAAAAAATATCATACGAATACTGCGGCGCTGAAATAATGGGGGTGTTGGGTGTAACTTCACCGTCATTCAGCCGGTTAAAATCCATGACTGCATTGGGGTTGTCATTTGCATTTTCAGAATAAATAAATCCAACCAATGGTTTTTGTATGGTCTGCCACTCAACAGGTACACTTGTTTCGGAATAATATCCAGTTCCGGTAGCTGCGCCTCTGATGCCAAATAATCCTCCGCCTAATTCAAGCTGTCCTGAATAATATGCATTCTGCATTGGCATGCGGAGTGTGGGCATATAGCTTGGCTTTGCAAAGCTGAATGTGCTACTGCCTATGTTGGCTGATATATGGGCATCTTGTTTTGAGTACTTTTTTGCATTCTCGTATTCATCGTACTTTTTTGCATCATACTTACTGTAAAAACTCATTTCTGAATGTAGTGTCAGGCTTGAGATACCTGATCTGGAATTGTAACTTGTATTGAGCCCTATTCCAGATTGAAGATTTTTCCCCAGCAGGGGCATATTTGCGTTTAAAGAAGGTAACAATGTTAAGCCCGAACGTGAACTTAACTTAGCGCCCAACCCGAGGTTTAAAGAAGCACTGAAACTATCGGTAGCAGATTTTTCAAATTTGATTTTATCAAAAGTTGCAAGTGTGATAGATGTTTTTGCCCCGAGTTCAAGTTCCGGCCCGAGGTAATTATTATACGAAATTCCCAGCGATAAATTGATATTGGGCTTTTTCCACCCTACAAATTCACCATCTACGCCCAGTTCTCCACCCCATGTCCTGTTGGGTTTTGTATTTTGTTTTTGGATCAGCAAATCTGTTCCGTCAAAATCATCAGGCACCCCTCTCATATTCCTGCTTACAGTGCCGGGATTGATGTTCCAGCCCAGTCCAACCCAGCTTGCTTCCTGGTCCATTGTGATGCCTCCGGCATAAAAAAGATTGACCGGGTACCCACCCACATCCAGTAATGGAACGCTGTATGAAAAATCACCCGTAAATAAATTGACAAGATTATCTGAACCGGCCTGTTTAAACGAAGCGGCTTCAGGAGACGATGGCCCGCCAATCAATATTTTTTCTCCTTTATTTACTATTCTCATTTCTTTTTCTTTCTTACTTGCCTCATGCGGCAACGAATGTCCAGTAACTAAACCTGGGGCCGGAACTTTGTTTTCAGCCGTGTATGCCGAAGAAAAAATATCTGTAACCTTATGTGGCATTCCGGTGGTGTATGAAATGCCCTCATTCATAACAGCAGCGGTTGTACGCAGTGGAATGATCAATTCCAAATAAAAGACGATAAAGAGCATGTAAGCTATGGGCTTACGGTACTTACCTGATAACTGTACTATCATAAAATGCAGTTAGTTTTTTTTCAGAATGAATGTTAATGAATGAAACTTATTATTCCTGTCGGCTACTTTTACCTTGTATACTTTATCGGGGACAATCCTGTTGTTTACAGGAAAGTCAAAATAATTATCGCCCTTTTGAATTACCTGCTTCACTGTGTAAATAAGTTTTCCCCTGTCATCATAAAAGCCAATATCGGAAGCATGCGCCTGGTCAAACGAAAAATACTTGGTATGCAAAGTGTCAGACTGAACAGAATATGTGCC
>JBEHXM010000234.1:0-2881 GCA_048498695.1 Bacteroidota bacterium | reverse complement strand
AAGTTGCCCCCTGCGAAATGCAAACGTTTGAGCCGATGGTAACCGGCACCAGGCAATCTATCCAAACATTTTCGCCTATCCAAACATTTTCGCCTATGTTCAGGTGCCAGGGATATTTGATATTGACGTTCGGTTTGATCTTCACTTTTTTACCAACCCGCGCCCCAAATAACCGCAGCAAGCCCACTTTAAAACCATAAAAGGGAAACAGGCTGCTTTTGAAAAAAAACACATTGATGTAATACCACAGTATCCTTTTCAGGGCGTTACCGCCGGGATGATACGGCTTGTTATTGTATAAGGAAAGATCAGTTTTCTGCACCGGCTATAGGTTTGTTATCATCGTACCTCACCCAAAAATAAATACTTATGGCAATAATGATATAGATGGTAATATTAAATATGGCATGATGATCCTCCAGTATGACACCCTTTTTTTTATCCCAAAAAAGAGCCAGCAACACAAAGCGGGTGACATTCAGCAACTGGATACAAATCAGTCCGGGAATAAGAAACAGCAGTTTTGTTTTTACCTTTTTGGGATAGGCAATTACAAAGGCGGTAAAAAAGCTCATTATCCCCAATCCCAGGCACGAATAAACCACATTGATCACTCCCTTCCCGGCTACCAGCAACTGAAAATCGTTGCTAATTGCGGTGTAGCCCAACCATTGGATGACCTGAGCGCTGGTATGCAGCAACAGGTTACGCAGCCCCTGTATATAATTAAAATTATTTGTCAGGAAATCATTAAAATGATGGCCTGGTGAGGTGATACCGAAAAAGAAAATATTGAAATAGTATAAAGCACCAAACAAGGCCAAAAACAATACGATAAAACGGGCCGGAGAGTCCCTGTCAAACCTGTTGAACATCTTTTTGTTGTTTAATGAGCTCGTCGATTTTAATATCAACGATCAGCCTGAACCAAAATCCCTGCAAAAAATGGAATATAATCCCGGTCCGGCCGTCTAATATACCTAACTGGAAAATAACACGCTGTATAAAATAGATCATTGGCCGCACATAGCGGGGCAGTTTCCACCAAAGTTGCTTACGCCAGGCGGTACGTTCATCCGGCGATCCCCAAAAGCGGGGCCTGATGGTTTGTGTGCGCAACTGTTTCATACGCTCCACTTCTTCCTGAGCCACCAGGTCGCTGTAACGGTTATGCTTGTCTATCCAGAAACGGATATTGTTTTCTTTCAGGTTTTCTTCTTTAATGATGCCATCTTTCCATATCTCCAGTTTGCCGGGAACTATAAAGCGATGGTCCATATTTTCATTGATATCCGAATAGCCAATCCCATACCTGAACATTTTGAGCAGGTAAAAAGGATAATACCCGCCATGTTTTATCCAGCGGCCCTTGAAAAAGTTTTTACGGTTGAAATAAATACCGTTAACACCGGTATGATCTTGATCGTTGAAATTGATCAGACGGTTTTGCAATTCAGGTGTTACTTCCTGGTCGGCATCCAGGCAAATAACCCAGTGGGTTTGCACCGGGAAGTTTTTCAGAGCATAATCCCATTGGCGCGGGTGGTTTTCAAATGTGTGTTCTAAAAACACAGCCCCATATTGTTGTCCTATTTCAATGGTTCTGTCTGTACTGCCTGAGTCTAATATAAATATCTGCGCGTCCAGTTCGGTGATAGACCGCAGCAGCCGGTCAAGGTGCAGCTCTTCATTGTAAGTCAGTATGATAAATGAAAATTGCGTGTTCAAAGCAGTTTAGCTTTAATAACCATTGATTTCCAGAAATAAGGCACCCGGCCGCAACCTTTAAAACCCACAATACCAAAACCTTTGTCTGTCAGCAATTGGCTTAGCGTTTTGCGCGACCAGAATTTGATATGTCCGCCAAGCCAGGTAGGGCTATGATGCGAATCCCATTTGTCAAAAATAGTCAACGCCAGGTTTTTCCAGTATCCGTGATAAGGTGTCGAAATAATGATCTCGCCTTTTGGTTGCAGCGCCTGTTTGCAAAAGTCAACAAACTTTTCAGGATCATACAAATGTTCTATCACCTCGGTGGATATAATCGTATCAAAAGGAAGGCTTTGCAGTTCAACCGGTAGTTTACCGGTAGAAAGGTCCTGCACAAAAAAACGGTCCGGGTGCTCTCTCTTTGCTATCGCGATACCATTTTCAGAAGCATCTGTGCCATAAGCATTGTACCCCTGTTTAATTAAATAGCTCACCAGGTGCCCGTTGCCGCACCCCAAATCCAGGATACAACGATTGCTGTTTTTATCCAGCATTGAAGACAAAGCGGCCTGCAGGTAAAAAAAGGTATGGCTCGGTTCGTTATTGGTATATCCGTAATCTTTGTATTCAGTCATGGTTGATGATTTGATGATACATATCTATATATTTTTTGGCCAGGGTGTCATCATTAAAATCACTGCGGATCAGCGCCGGTGCATAATCTCTTATGGCAGATAGTTTATCGGCTTCCCTTGGCAAATTATTAATATAATGACTGATATTACGTTCTTCAAGCTCACAAATCCAACCCAAATTATTTTCAGCCACATAATCAGCCAGGCCAACATTTTTGCTGATGAGCACCGCCGTTCCCACACTTAAGCTTTCAATCACCACATTTCCGAAATTCTCATCGTGCGAAGGTAAGACCATCAGGTCATGCTGTTGCAGCAGGTCAAATTTATTATCGCCCTGGAAACCTATCCAACTGATATGTTCTGAAACACCATTGCTGACAGCCATAGCTTTTAGTTTGTTTACATATTCTGCATTGCCATCACCGGCAATGGTCAGGTGGTAGGGAACGGTTACTTTTAAAAGCGCATTTAACAGGATATCCAATCCTTTTTTTTCTTCAATGCGTGAAAAAAATATCAGTTTAACATACTCA
>JBEHXM010000233.1:0-3022 GCA_048498695.1 Bacteroidota bacterium | reverse complement strand
ATTCTCAATCGATTGTGTAATATTCGGTTTTGAAGCAGGGGAGTTGAAAATATTACTGATCGAGCGGAATGAGGAACCTTTTAAGGATTGGCTTGCCTTGCCCGGCTATATAGTGGAGCAGGACGAAAGTATTGATGACGCCGCTGAACGTATATTATATGAGCTGACAGGCTTGCGCGATCTGCACATGCAGCAATTCCATACCTTTGGCGAAGTAAACCGTCACCCGCAAGGCCGTGTAATAACGGTAGCTTATTATGCACTGATCCGCATCAACGGTCAAAAAGATCTGAGGCCAATCACGCAATATGCCCGTAAAGCTTTCTGGCACCCGGTAAACGAACTGCCAAAGCTGGCATTTGACCATACTGAGATCTTTAAAACTGGCTTTAATAAGATACGCAGGAGATTAAATTACCAGCCTATCGCTTTTGAATTGCTGCCCGAGAAATTTACGCTGACCCAATTGCAATTGCTTTATGAAGCGGTTTTAAATAAAAAGCTGGATAAACGGAATTTTAGGAAAAAGATGCTGAGTTATGGCTTTTTGAAGGAACTGGACGAAAAACAAAAAGGGGTATCATACCGCGCTGCTAAATTGTATAAATTCGACAGAAGGAAATATGCCAAAATATTTCAGAACGAATTGAATTTAGAGAATAAAGGAAGAGTAGTTTAATTAAGTAGTTAGTCCTGAGTCTTGAGTTCTCAACCAATTCAGATTTGACTCAGAACTCAAGACTTACGACTCAAAACTACTTATATGCGTGTTGGAGCGAGATCCAAATGATATTTTACCAGGTTATCTATAGGTGAACGGATGATGTTACCTACCACCATGCCATTTTCTGCAACTACTTCTTCCAGAACGTTCCTGAAATTGTAGCCTACTGAGCCAATGCAATTAAATGTATATCTCTGATAATCGGGGTAATGTGTTACCAGGTTACGGAAAAAATCTTCAAAGGATGTGCGTACCAGGTTGCGTGAATATTCCAGGTGTACATTGTTATCATACACAAACTTGCTAAAGCTGGCACAAAAGCGATTGGCACGAGGCTGGGTATAAACCTGCTCGTTCACATCATCAGGGGTAAGTTTAAAAGTATCCCAAAAAAGTGCCCTTACAGGCTCGGGCATATAACCACGTAAATAATCAACAAGCAGTTTTTTACCTATATAGCATCCACTGCCTTCATCGCCCAAAATGTATGCACCCGAATCAATGTTATTTACTACTTCTTTACCATTATAAATACAGGTGTTGGTGCCGGTACCTAATATGGCGGCAAAGCCCTCACTGTTACCTAATAAAGCCCTGGCAGCAGCCAAAAGATCATGGCCGATATATACCCTTGCTTTGGTAAATACCGCCTTCATTGCTTCGGCGACGATATTACGCATATCATCAGTTGAGCACCCGGCCCCATAATAGTTTACTTCGGTTATTTCGCTCTTCTCCAGGTCGGTTGGCAGGTTTTCCATTAACGACTGGACAATATAGGCAGTACTTGAAAAATACGGATTATAACCCTCTGTATTGAAATACACTTTTTTACCTTCTTCGGTAACTAAACACCAATTGGTTTTAGTGGAGCCACCGTCAGCAATTATGATCATAAATTAAGTTTATATAAAAATTTGGTTAAAAGTATGATTTACTAATTGTAAATAAAACACTTTGTATTTTTAAAATGTAAAAAACTGGTGTCAAGAGAACTAATATACTGTTTTTATATATATCAAGCACTATTTATATCCCATAAATTGGTTAAATATTTTAATACAATTAAAAGTTTTATGGAAGAAATAAAGATTATATGATTTCCGTGCGAAAGAAAATAATAAATTAAAGATGATAAATTTCTGCGAGTGATCTATATTGAATCTGAGCAGATTTTTGCATATTTGCACCGCGAAAAAATCGCAGATGGTCCCATAGCTCAGCTGGATAGAGCAACAGATTTCTAATCTGTAGGTCTTAGGTTCGAATCCTAATGGGATCACTTTCTAAAAAGGCCGTTTTTGTCAAAAAAATGGCCTTTTCTGTATTCCTCTTTTTAAGACTGATAATAGGACTCACAAATAGTCTACGCTCTAGTCGGCGACAACACCAACTTAGACGAAAAAAAAATGTGTAAGGCTCCCTCCTGAAATTAAAGATTTGAATTGCATTTACCTGCAAAGAATAGTATTTTTACTTAAATAAATGCCGCATCTAAAGCTAAGCTAACCTTTCCCCAAAATGGTCGCTTGCGATGGCATGAGTAAAGACCGATGAGTAGTCAAGACAGCGATAGTAAAACGAAAACAGACAGAAAAAAACAAACGCCGGCTTCGGGTGCTGCCCGGGGGCTCAGCGACTTCACCTTGCCGCCAAGGGTTCTGAAACTAATTCCCCTTGCTATAATTATTGGCATCGCAGGTGCTTTTATCGCACTTATCCTTCTTGATCTGATTGCCCTTATCACCAATTTGCTATACTACCAGCATTTTGACCTTACGCTCATCTCGCCGCGGCATAATACACTTGGATGGTGGGCGATTTTAATTCCGATGGCCGGCGGTTTAATAGTAGGGTTTATGGCTCGTTACGGATCAGAGCGCATCCGGGGCCATGGAATCCCCGAAGCTATGGAAACCATCCTTGTAGGCGGGAGCAAAGTAGAACCGCGCCTTACCATTCTTAAACCCATAGCAAGCGCCGTGAGTATTGGTACCGGTGGCCCGTTTGGCGCTGAAGGGCCGATTATTTTAACAGGTGGTGCTATCGGGTCGGTTTTGGCGCAATTTCTTAACCTCACCGCTATTGAACGCCGGAGCCTTTTGGTGGCGGGCGCTGTTGCCGGAATGAGCGCCGTTTTCGGGACGCCTGTAGCTGCTTTGGTCCTGGGTGTCGAATTGCTCTTGTTTGAATGGAAACCACGTTCTTTTATTCCGGCAGCCATTGCCAGCATAGTTGCAGATGCGGTAAGGCATTTATTTGTAAACCAGGGATGGATGCGCGGAGAGCCGTTATTCC
>JBEHXM010000232.1:0-3052 GCA_048498695.1 Bacteroidota bacterium | reverse complement strand
AACTCTATTTCTCCGCGCAAATCAGCCGGGTGCAGCTTGCCTTCATTAGGGGCGACCTCGTCGGTATCTAAAACCTTAAATATCCTGTCGGCGCCCACCATGCCCATTTGCAGGGTATTGAATTTATCTGCCAGCTGGCGAATCGGCCTGAAAAGCATATTCAGCAATACGATAAAACCGGTGATTACACCCGGAGTGATGCCTTTGTGGTTTGCGGTGATGGTCAACAGTTCCTTGTCCGACAAAATTCGCTTGCAACCATACCAAACCAGCAGGCCGATACATATGGCAAACAAAATCTCTACCACCGGGAAGAAGATGGAATAATACCAGTTGGAGCGAATGTTGGCATCGCGATATTTAGAGTTCACCGCTTTGAATTTGCGCATTTCCTGGTCTTCGCGCGCAAAGATCTGGATAACGCTCATACCTGATATATGCTCGGCCAAAAATGTATTCAAATGGGCTACTTGAGTACGTACCTCCTGGAAGGATGATTTTATCGCTTCCTTAAAAACATAAGTCGACATCAAAAGGAACGGCATTGGTATTAGTGTGATCAGTGCCAGTTTCCAATCCTGGTAAAGCATATAACCTATTACAGCGAACACCAGCAACAGATCACCCATAATGGATATCAAACCTTCAGAAAAAATATCAGCGATGGTTTCCAGGTCTGACACGGTGCGTGTGATCAGCATACCGATTGGCGTGCGGTCGAAATATTTAAGGCGGAGACTGGTGATATGGTTAAAAATATCTTTTCTCAAATCGCGAATTACCGATTGCCCCAGCGAATTGGTTAAATAGGTTTGATAATACTGCGCAACGGTTTGAATAACTAATTGCAACACCATCAACCCGATCATAAACACCAGGCCGTTATAGTCATCCTTCAGGATATAATTGTCTAACGTTTTCTGGATCAGGATCGGCTGCAGCAGGGCATTTGCAGCTAAGAAAATGGTAAGAAAAGCGGCAATAACAAACGTAAGCTTATAGGGCCTAACATAATGCATTACACGCCCCAGCAGTTTCCAATCGAGCGCTTTACCGGTAACTTCTGCCATTTTTAATTAGTGAATTGGTGATTGAGTGAATTAGTGATTGGAGCAGCAAATTTAAAATTTATAAATCTAAAATATGTTTTTCACTCAATCCTTTTACCTTTCGCCTACAAAAGGGTAGATAACTTCTGTTAGATAAAGCCCACAGGCAGGTACCGACGTTCCGGCATTGCTGCGGTTTTTGCTTTCGATAATTGCACGAACATCATCCGGCGCGATCTCCTTCCGGCCAACCATCATCAGCGTGCCGACTATAGCCCGCACCATGTTACGCAAAAAACGGTCGGCAGAGATGTGGAATGTAAGGCTATTATCGCCACTCACCCATTCCGCTTTGGAGATTTTACAGTTGTTGGTTTTTACCTGCGTATTCGATTTACTGAAACAGCTAAAATCAACGTATTGCATGATGATAGCAGCCGCCTGGTTCATTAGCTCCACATCGGGCCTGTAGCGCAACTCCCAGGAATAGCCTGCCTTAAAAGGATCCTTATTAAAATGGACATGATATTCATAGCTGCGCAAAGTGGCATCGAAACGGGCGTGCGTTTGAAGAGTAACCGGGAATATCCTTTTTATGCCAATATCTTTTGGAAGGATAGAGTTCAGGCTTCTTAAAACATTTGTGTTCTCTTCCATGGTCCATGGTGTATGGTCTGCGGACTCATAATCAAAATGAGCGAAAAACTCTTTTGCGTGTACGCCGGTATCAGTCCGTCCGCAACCTACTGTCTCAACTTGCTGTCGTGATACAGTAGCGAGAGCCTTATCCAAAACTTCCTGAACGGTAATAGCATTGGGCTGTACCTGCCAGCCGTGGTAATTGGTGCCGTCATAGGCAAGCTCAATAAAATAACGTTGTAAAGCCACGCGGCAAAGGTAGTCATGAAGTTGTATTAGTTGTAGGTAGTTATAATAGTTGTATTGGTTGTAAATGTTTTAGTAGTTAGGAAAAATCAATACAACTTTTACAACGTCTTCAACTTATATACTCCTTATAAATCGTCTCGAACAGCAACTTATTTTCAACGGCAATGTCAAAAGGCTGGTCGATAAAAGAATGGTTATAACCGATGGATTTGGCGAGGTTTTTCAGCACCTTAAAATAGGTTATTTCAATCCCTTCAATTTGCTGCAGGTAAAACAGAATAAATATATCACGCTCCACCTGGGTTTTACCGGCTTTGATGGCCGAAAGATAGGCCTCGAGTGTTAATGCCTTTATGCCCAGCGTATTTGTTTTGGATGGACTTTCTGAGATGTTATCGTAAATCTCTTCAATGTGATTTATCTGACTTTCAGTATCTTCAATTTCTTCCTGTATAGCATGCTTTAGTACATTCAGGGTTGCAATGCTTCTCACTTCTGTGAAGAAATCAACCAAATGCTTTTTGCCGTAATAGATGTAGTTTAAATGTTCAAGAAAGGTGCGCTTCAACAGGTGGTCGCCAATGCGCACATCCTTTGGTTGCAACGATGATAAGGGCTCGCTCATAGCAATTCAATCAGGGAATTAATCAACGCTTAAAAATACAAAATTTAGAATAGCTTACAGCTTAAAAACAATCCCCAAAACAATTATATATTTGCTTTATAAATTATTATCATGTTACAACGAATACAAAGCATTTACCTGCTGTTAGCATCCCTGGCTATATTTGCCATGTTCCTTTTTCCGTTGGTGCATAATTTTTCTGCCGATGGAAAGTCTGCCACCATAATGGCCACCGGTGTCTACGATGCTGCAAATCATACGCAAATACAAGCTTTTATGGGGACCACCATCGTTACGCCAATTATCGCTATCGTACCCCTGATCATTATATTTCTCTATAAAAACCGGAAGCAACAGATAGCGCTATGCTGGAGCGCCATAGCAGTTATTGCAGGCTACACTTTCTGGCTGTCGCAGGAGGCGAAAACTGTAATGGGCGGCACGCAGGTCGATACGCATAACTGGGGCATTGGCTTGTTCATCCCGTCTA
>JBEHXM010000231.1:0-3079 GCA_048498695.1 Bacteroidota bacterium | reverse complement strand
CCGACAGACAATTCTATTATCATTACCGAGAGCACTGCAAAGAAATTCTTTGGCAATGAAGATCCGATAGGGAAGATATTACTGGCTGATAATAAGGACAACTTTGTGGTTAACGGCGTGGTTGCCGACTTTCCGGGAAACTCAAGCATCAAAAGCGACATCCTGTTTTCGATGAATGTGCGCAAGAATATGTATAGCAAATCGGATTACTGGAAATCATTAGACAGCGACTGGGGTAATTACTATTTGGAAACCTACTTGCTTTTACAACCGGGGGCTTCTGCTGCCGAAGTTGCTCATAAACTGACGCTTATTCACGTTAAAAACCAGGACGGTTTCAAACTTTCCGACGGGCATTATTTATTGCAGTCGTTAAGCAAAATACATTTATACGCTCCGGACGGCAGCTCGTCAGCCATGCAAACCGTAAGGGTATTTTCCATAGTAGCCATTTTGATATTGCTGATTGCAGCGATAAATTATATTAACCTCAGCACAGCGCGGGCAATGTTGCGCTCTAAGGAAGTAAGCGTACGCAAAATTATCGGCGCTGCGCGTTTGCAGCTGTTCAGCCAGTTTATTGTGGAGACAGTTTTATTCTTCACCATATCTCTCGCGCTGGCTTTTATGCTGATTACGGTTCTAATGCCATTTTACAACGACCTCTCCGGCAAGCAAATACATTTTGATTTGTTAAGCGGCACGGTATGGAAAGTTATTAGTATTACGGTATTAACCACGTTGGTGGCATCTAGTATTTACCCGGCCTTATTGTTATCATCATTTAAGCCTATTAATGCGCTTAAAGGTAAACTGTCATTAGGTGTGGGCGACGCTGTGTTCAGGAAGGTTTTGGTGGTTTCGCAATTTGTGTTCTCTATCGGGCTGATTATCGGTACGCTGGTTATTAACGGCCAGCTTAACTATATACAAAGTAAAGAATTGGGTTTCGATCGGTCGTTTGTGTTTTCTGTGCCGATGCGCAATATGGAGAATCAATATCAGTCAATAAAAGGCGAACTGATGAATCAGTCGGGTATAAACGGTGTAACCACGGGTGATGCCAGTATTGTAAGTGTAGGAAATACCACCGGGGATACAGATTGGGATGGTAAAGCAAAAGACCGCTCTTTCATGATTCACCCCATGGGTATCGACCAGGATTTTATCAGCTTCTTTAAAATTAAAATGGATGCCGGCGCTAATTTTACAGGTGTAAAGACCGATTCGCTGCATTTTATTTTGAATGAAACCGCTGTGCGCGATGCTGGTATAAAAAATCCGGTTGGGAAACGCTTTCAACTATGGGATAGAAAAGGCGTGATAGTAGGCGTGGTTAAAGATTTCCATTACGCATCTTTAAAACAAAAAATAGAGCCATTTATATTTTATTACCAACCGCATACCTGGCAACTGCTGGTGAAGACCACAGGGAAAGACGCCCCCAAAGCCTTAAAAACGGTTGAAAATACCTGGAGAAGATATAACCCTGGTTTCCCGTTCAGTTATACCTTCCTCGATCAGACTTATGAATCGCTTTATAAATCGGATGAGCGCACCGGCTCATTATTTAATGTATTTGCCGGTATAGCCATATTTATCTCTTGTCTTGGATTATTCGGCCTGGCAACTTACACTGCACAGGTAAAAGTTAAGGAAATAGGCATTCGTAAGGTGCTCGGCGCGAGTGTGGGCAATATCACAACCATGCTTTCACGGGATTTTCTATTACTCATTTTACTGGCTATCCTAATCGCATCGCCGGTTGCGTGGTATGCCATGAGCAAATGGCTGCAGGAGTTTGTTTATCGCGCACCGATTCAATGGTGGGTATTTGCCTTTGCAGGCGTAGCTGCCATTGTAATCGCTTTGATAACTATCAGCTTTCAATCGGTTAAAGCGGCACTGGCTAATCCGGTAAAGAGTTTGCGCTCAGAATGAGCTATGACTCTCGAAGAAAGTTTACGATCTGAGTGATCAGAGGTTAGAGATCAAAGATTATAAAAAACCAATATCGATTATCAACCAATCAATAATCACCCTAACCGGGGGATAAAATTGCGGTGGATATGCTCTAATTTTAGGCGTTGCATGCTATGTTGAAATAAAAAACACATCGCATGCAACGTATTTGCTATTTTAACGGTCTAATAGAACAAATAGAAAATCCTAATTTTTTTCGACAATGCTCAAAAATTACCTGAAAATCACCTGGAGAAACCTGCTTAAGCATAAAGCATTTTCTTTTATCAATATTATCGGTTTGGCTATCGGGATGGCCAGTTCAGCACTGATACTGTTATGGATAAATAATGAAATGGGGTTTGACCGCTTTCATAAGAATGAAGACCGGCTTTACACCGTTTATAATCGTTCGGTATTTGACGGAAAGCTCTGGTGCTGGAACACCACGCCAAAAGTAATGGGTAAAACGCTTAAAAAGGAATACTCCCAGTTTGAGCAGGTGGCCAGGGTAACATGGAACAACTCATTTTTATTTACTGTAGGGGATAAGCGCCTGAATATTTCGGGTAACTGTACTGACCCCGATTTTTTAACCATGTTTACTTTCCCCTTGATAAAGGGAAACCCCAAAACCGCATTGAATGAGGTGCACGATATTGTGATAACCGAAAAGATGTCGAAGAAACTTTTTGGCGATGCCGACCCAATGGGCAAAACCATAAAGGTTGACAGCAACGCTTATTTTACGGTTACCGGTTTAATGAAGGACTTGCCGCCAAACACCCGCTTCCACTTTGAATTCCTGATGCCATGGGAATACATGAAAAAGATTAAGCAGGATGACGATTACTGGGGCAATAATTCTATCCAGACCTATGTGATGTTGAGAAAAGGCGTAACCGAGGCACAGGCCAATGCAGCTATTCTGCACGTGACTAAAAATCATTCGGATACGAAGGATATAGACCAGTTTATACATCCTATAGCCAAATGGCATTTATATTCGAAGCCTGAAAACGGGAAACTGGTAGGGGGCGCAATTGAAAAAGTGAGAATATTTTCAATCATAGCTGCTTTTATATTGCTCATTGCCTGTATCAACTTCATGAACCTG
>JBEHXM010000230.1:0-3084 GCA_048498695.1 Bacteroidota bacterium | reverse complement strand
GCTCTTTAGCTTTGCCTGTAGCATCCTGGAAAATAGCATAGCTTGAGTTTAAGCCACGGCCTTGTAAAAACATACGGCGTAGTGAAGTACCTGAGCCTTTTGGCGCTACCAGGAACACATCCACATCAGCAGGAGGGATGATGCCGGTTTGCTCTTTAAAGGTTATACCGAAGCCATGTGAAAAATACAATGCCTTACCTTTTGTCAGGTGCTTTTTAACAGTCGGCCATAGGGCTATCTGTGCAGCATCGCTCAGCAGGTAGCAAATAACGGTGCCTCTTTGCAGTGCTTCTTCTATTTCAAAAAGAGTTTCGCCCGGTACAAAGCCATCATTTACGGCTTTATCCCATGTTTTGGTGCCTTTACGCTGACCAACAATTACGTTGATGCCGTTGTCTTTTTGATTGAGCGCCTGACCAGGGCCCTGAACGCCATAGCCTATTACCGCTACAGTTTCGTTCTTTAATACTTCCTGTGCCTTTGCTAAAGGAAACTCTTCGCGGGTTACTACGTTTTCTTCAGTGCCGCCGAAATTTAGTTTTGCCATTTTACTTTTTTTGATTACACCGATGTTTTTTGATCACACCGATTATTTTTATTGGTTACTGTTTTAATTTTTTTGATTACACCGATGATTTTTGATCACACCGATTATTTTTATTGGTTACTGTTTTAATTTTTTTGATTACACCGATGATTTTTTGATTACACCGATTTTTTGTCCATAGTCCATAGTCTCTTTACTCATCTGCACATCTGCATATCCGCACACCTGCACATCATTTCTTCACCGCGATCACGATCCCTGATGCCCAGCCCATTTTGGTTAGCGCGAGGTCTTCGCGGTTATCCAGGGTCGACAATAAATTAGCCACTTTGTCCGAATGTCCGTCCGGCCAGTTGGCTTGGGGCAGCATATCATCAATAATGTACATACCACCTGTTTCGAGCATATCCAATGTCTCATCCAGGTGGGTATATTTGCCGGGCCAGGTATCAGCAAAAATAAAGCTGAACTGCAGCCTGTTATTCTTTTTGATCCACTCACCGCCATCGGTACACATCAGGGTAAGGCGTTTATCCACCCCTAAATTTTCCTTGGCAATGCTTAACAAAGTTTCATCATTATCCAATGATATCAAAGTAGAACCGTTATCCATTCCATCCAGTATCCAGGCAGTGGCCAAACCTGTACCGGTACCCAGTTCCAGGAATTTGCTCCCCGGTTTGGAGGCTGCCAGCGTTTTTAGCAGCGTACAGGTTGATATCTCCGACATCTGCAAAAAGCCGCAAGCCTCGGTAGCTTTTTTAATGCTATCGTAAGCGGAGGGGCGGGATTGGGTTGCTAATGATTCCATTATTTTTGTTTTACGTGGTACGTTTTACGTATTACGTTTTTTATTGCCTTCTATTAATACCTTACGTATAACGTAAAACGTCCTACGTATAACCCTTCACGCCTTACATTGTGAACACCTGGTTCCCTTTGTTTAAATATTCGTTCTCTATCACGTCTTCGCCGGGTTCCAGTCGTTCAAATTCCCTGATCTTGGAGTTGAAGCCTTCACTGTCTTTAATGATCGCTACACGTGCACTGCGCACAAATTCTATCAGGCCGAAAGGCTGTAAAATGCTGATCAGGTTGTCCGTCTCTTCCCGGTGACCTGTGGTTTCAAATACCGTATAGTCCTTACGAAGCGTTACCACCCGAGCGCCATTTTCGCGCAGCAAACGCTCCACGCTTACCTTCTCGGCTATTACATCGGTTGACACCTTGTAAAGTGCCAGTTCCTGCCATATCACATCCTCGTTGGTATGGTAGTAGACCTTTAATACCTCCACCTGCTTTTCTATCTGGCGGCAAAGCTTGCGCACCACCTCTTCGGTTTCGGTGATCACAATATTAAAGCGGTGAATACTATCCACTTCTGACGGCGAAGTATTCAGGCTATCGATATTGATCTTACGGCGTGTAAATATGATGGCGATGCGGTTAAGCAGGCCTATCTGGTTCTCGGTATAAACCGTGATATTAAATTCTTGTTTTTCTGTTTCCTGTGTGCTCATTGTCCTGATTTGTCATTAGTCAATCGTCATTGGTCATTGTTTTTGCAAACTGCCAACTCAAAACTGCAAACTGTTTATTTTAGCCTGATCTCCGCTACACTACATCCCTGCGGTACCATCGGGAATACATTGTTCTCTTTGGTTACCATTACTTCTAAAAGGTATGGGCCTTTGTGGCTCAGCATTTCATTTAATGTTGATGGCAGGTCTTTCCTATCTGAAATTGACTTGCCATCGATGCCATAAGCAGCAGCCAGCTTCACAAAATCAGGACTTTGCATATCCACGAATGAATAACGACGCTCGTTAAACAATTCCTGCCACTGGCGAACCATGCCCAGGAAACGGTTGTTCAGGATAACGATCTTGATATCGATATTGCTCTGCATAATTGTGCCCATTTCCTGCAGGGTCATCTGGAAACCGCCATCGCCAATAATAGCTACTACTGTACGATCTTTTGCACCGTATTTGGCACCCATGGCAGCAGGCAGGGCAAAGCCCATGGTACCCAAACCACCGCTGGTAACATTACTGCGGGTTTTATTCAGTTTGGCATAGCGGCAGGCCACCATCTGGTGCTGACCTACGTCGGTCACGATCACTGCCTCGCCTTTGGTGAGCTCATTCAGTTGTTTGATCACTTCGCCCATCGTCATTTCGTCGGTGGTGGGGTTCAGCTCGGCATTGATCACCTGCTCAACTTCCTGGCGTGTATGATCATGAAATTTATTCAGCCAATCGGTATGTTTCTTTTCCTGTACCAGTTGAGTAAGCAAAGGCAATGTTTCCTTGCAATCGCCCCAAACCGGCACGGTGCTTTTAACATTCTTATCTATTTCGGCCGGGTCTATGTCTAAGTGGACCACCTGGGCTTGTTTCGCATATTTATCAAGGCGGCCTGTTACACGGTCGTCAAAGCGCATACCAATGGCGATGAGTACGTCGCATTCGTTGGTCAGCACATTTGGACCATAGTTGCCGTGCATACCCAGCATACCCACGTTTAGCGGATGG
>JBEHXM010000229.1:0-3126 GCA_048498695.1 Bacteroidota bacterium | reverse complement strand
CAAAAATCGATCATGAAAACAAAACACTTATATGCTGTACTATTTGTAACAGCCGTTTCTCTTACCGTATTATCATCATGCAGGTTTGGCTGTGTAAAAGGTTCAGGACATAAAGTAACTGAAAACCATAAGATGGGGGATTTTACACAAATTGACATTTCGGGCGGGTTCAAAGTTAATTTGAAACAGGACAGCAGCCTGGATGTAACCATCAATGGCGATGATAACCTGATGAAATATATACGCACCAGTAATGAAGGTGATAAATTGCGTATCTACACCAAAAAGAACTTGTGCCCCAGCGGTGAGATAACTATCAATATTGGTGTAAAAAACCTGGAAGGGATTAAGACATCAGGTGCTATAGAAATCAACTCCGATGGGAAATTAAATACCAAGGACCTTTCCATCCATACGAGCGGCGGAAGCAAAATAACAATGGACCTTGATGCTGCAAATGTGGAAACTGAAGGCAGCGGCGCTTCGGAAATTAATTTAAAAGGCCAGGCGAGCTCACATAAGCTCCACCTGACAGGCAGCGGTAAAATAAATGCTTTTGACTTTGTAGTAGGCAGTTATGATATCGAAACAACAGGGGCCAGTGAATGCGAGATCAATGTATTGCACGACCTGAATGTGAATACTACTGGTGCATCGGATATTAAATACCGCGGCAACCCCTCAAACGTGAATAGTCATAAAACAGGCGCTTCAACATTAACTAAGGTCAATTAAATATAAAATTTCATCATTATGAAAGCTCCTTTTTCCGGGGCTTTTTTTATGCATTTTTTTGTTTAAATATCTTTGAAACAAGTTATTATATTAGTCGGACTTTATTAATCTTAACCAATCAATCTTCCTTATCATGAAAAAGTTTAAAAAATGGGCTGCCTGGATCGTGATCATTGTCATCCTGGTGATCATTGGCGGCGTGTCATATATTATGCTGGCATTGCCCAATGTAGGCAAAGCTGAAGACATTAAAGTTGATATAACACCGCAAAGAATAAAAAATGGCGAATACCTGGTAAAGCACGTAGTATCCTGCACTGATTGCCATTCCCCTCATTTTGAAGATAAATTTGGCGCACCCATAGATACATTAAGAGCGGGAGCGGGAGGTGCAACATTTGATGGATCGGTAGGTTTTCCGGGTAGTGTTGTAGTACCTGATATTACCCCTGCCAAATTAAAGGACTGGACCGACGGAGAATTATTTCGTACCATTACAACCGGTGTAAAGAAAGACGGCACGCCCATATTCCCTTTGATGCCCTGGCCCTATTTCTCCAAAATGGACAGGGAGGATGTGTATGATGTTATCGCCTACATACGCTCCCTCAAACCCATCGATGCTAATTACCCAAAAGCCAAGCTGGATTTTCCATTGAATATACTGGTACACACCATGCCCCAAAAAGCGACACTGGGTAAAAGGCCCGATCCGAAGGATACTATTAAATATGGCGGCTACCTGGTGCAAATAGCAGCCTGCGAGTTTTGCCACTCGCAGGACGATAAAGGCACAATTATAAAGGGCCTTGAGTTTGCAGGTGGCAAAGGATTTGGTGTAGGTAACGGGCGGACTGTGCGCACAGCAAATATTACTCCTGATAAGGAAACAGGTATAGGTAGCTGGACAAAGGAAAACTTCTTAGCCCGTTTCAGGGCATTCAGCGACGTATCAAAGGCGGCAAAAATAGGCCCCAAAGATTTCCAGACAGTGATGCCATGGTGGGAGTACGCCGGCATGACTGATGGCGACCTGTCATCCATTTATGCTTATTTGCGTACACTTAAACCCATCAGCAATAAGGTTGTAAAATTCGAACCGGGCAGTGCACCTGTCACGGCCAGCTTAAAATAACCGTTTAGCTTGTAAAGGTTCATTTTTTTGAAAAATATTAGTACCTTTGCACTCCCAAATCAGGGTTCATGCTTTTTAGCTAATGGCATGACGGACACAGGATTTTAAGTTAAAAACTACGCTGAAAAAGATGAATATTTCACAGGAAAAAATTGACAAGCTAAATGCAGTTGTAACTATCAATATCAAACCCGAAGATTACCAGCCAAGGGTTGATAAAGCCATAAGAGATCATGCTAAGAAGGCTAAAATACCAGGGTTCAGGCCGGGTATGGTGCCGCCTGCGCATATCAAAAAAATGTATGGCAAAAGCATATTGGTTGACGAAGTAAATAACCTGCTTTCGGATACATTGAATAATTACATTAATGAGCAGCAACTGGAAGTATTAGGTCAGCCGTTACCAAAGCTGGGTGATGATAAAGAATACAACTGGGATTTTGCTGATGATTTTGAGTTTAACTATGAGCTTGGTTTGGCTCCTGAATTTACTATTGATTTCTCATCAAAGGATAAAGTAACCGAATATGTGATCAAAGCTGATAAGGGAACTTTAGAGGATCGTATCAAAAACATCCGCAAAAGCTATGGCAAAATGACAAATCCTGACGTATCGGCAGACGGTGATGTGCTTTATGCCGAATTGGTGCAGCTTTCACCAGATGGTTCTGTTTTTGATGGTGGGGTAACCAATACTACATCAGTTCGTTTAGACCAGGTACAGGACGAGAAGATAAAGAAATCGTTGATCGGTTTGAAAAAAGGTGATGAAGTAGTGCTGGATATCCAGAAGGCCTATAAAAATGATGCAACACGTATTGCCGCAATTTTAAAAGTTGAGGAAGATATCGCAGCTGATTTAAAATCGAAATTCCGCTTAACGGTTAAAAATGTGAACCGTTTAGAAGAAAGCGATTTAAACCAGGAGTTCTTTGACAAATTATTTGGTGAAGGTACTGTAACTACTAAAGAAGGTTTTAGAGATAAAATAACCGAAGAAGTTGAAGCGATGTTTGCACAGGACAGCGACCGCAAATTGCAGAACGACCTGTACAACATGAGCATCGAGAAAGCAAAATTTGATTTGCCGGATGAGTTTTTGAAACGCTGGTTAAAAGCAACAAATGATAAATTAACTGAAGAGGAATTAACCGGTGGTTACAATGATTTTGCTCAAAACCTGAAATGGACCCTGCTTGAAAATAAGATATGGTGTCGTCGACCACGTACGGCTGCTCCCACTGATAAACCATCTC
>JBEHXM010000228.1:0-3237 GCA_048498695.1 Bacteroidota bacterium | reverse complement strand
CTTTACGGAGGAGAAATTGCTGCCATATATCCTCCCAGTATGATTATCTCGTCTCTCGGTTACCACCCAAAAGCTTCCATATAGTGTGTTAGCCAATCAAACTTCATGTCTCCCTGTTCATAGAACGAACATGACGAAAAATAATAATCGTTCGGGTCTGTAACTAAATTCCAATGTGCTTGTAGTGGATTGTAATGAGTATAATCCAATTTTTGTTCTAATATTTCCCTATTAAATAAAAACGTTGATTGCCCTTTCTTTTGCCAGAACTGATTGTCCCGGGTTCCATCATCTGCTGTAAACCGATTTAATAATGGAATATTAGTTTCCCTTAGTTCCTCTAAAAACTTATGCCCGGTAAACTTCATAAAGCTTGCCTGCGGCATTTCTTTGCCATTCTTTTCTATTGCCTCCCATATAATGTGGATATGATTCGGCATGATGACAAATCCATAAACTTTCAATTTGTTCTTTTTAACAAGATAGATAAGGCTGTCGAGTACGATATGCTTGAATTTGTCGTTTTCCAACAGAGGAATCCAGTCAACTATCGCTACGGTATAAAAATAAATTGTGTTTAGTTCCATAGCTAAATATAGTAGAATTATTATACACCATTGGCATCGGTTGGCTGTGGAGACACAGCCAATGGTAAACGGGTTAGCAAGAAAACTATTGGCTGTGGAGACACAGCCAATGGTAAACGGGTTAGCAAGAAAACTATTGGCTGTGGAGACACAGCCAATGGTAACGGGTTAGTAAGAAAACTAGTGGCTGTGTCTCCACAGCCACTTTCCAGAAAGCTAATCGGATCAAATATTCAACATGGAGTCATTAGCCACCAACTACTTAAAACATCCCATTCCCATGCGGCATAACCTCAGGCACATCCTGCTGAACATCCCAATGCTCAATCACTTTTCCATCTTTTAGCCGGAAAATATCAACCACCGCTCGGCGTTTGCCCATAAAGGAGATATCCAGGTGCGCCATCACCAGGTCATCCTCGGCAATCATCCGGGCGATAGGAGACGGTCCCGGTTCAGAAGGTTTCGGCATTGCTTTTAAGTAATTTAATGCTTCCAGCAGTGCAACCTTGCCATCTTTCAGCATCGGGCTGTGTTGAATATAATTATCATGCACATATTCATCCAGCAGTTCAAGTTTTTGGTCGCGGATGATATCGCGGTAAAAGTCAGCTACTATTTGTTTATTGAATTTAGTTTCCATATCAATTGGTTTTGAATGACAAAAACGCCATCAGTTAAGAAAATTAAAAATACGAGTGAGTTTACAGGCAAAGGAATGTCCTCCGGTTTTACCGGGATACTACCGACTGTTTAAGGCCGGATTCTTGACAATCCGCAATTGATATGTTGTGAAAATAATTATGCAGTAAATCTAAGTATTATTAATATAAATCCTGAAAATCTTTCAAAATCCTTCAATCGGGTTATCAATCGGTGAAATCGTTTTCAAATCGGTGTAATCATAATAAAATTAATAGATTTGTTTACAATATAAACCCTTTTTACCCTAATGAATACGGCAATCGACCTGAAAATTATTCCGAATCTCATCCGTAATATTGTAGCAAACATCCATCCTGAAACTAATACTTTCATGAGCCACAAAGTGGGCGATAAGTGGATCGATATCAGCTATAAGGATGCTTTACAAAAGATCGATGCCATTTCGGCCTGGCTGCTTAATATTGGTATAAAAAAGGGCGACCGCCTTGGTTTGATCATTGAGAACGGTCCGGATTATATTTACTATGACCAGGCGCTGCAACAAATCGGCGCGGTAAACACATCGATCTACCCCACACTTTCTGAAACGGAGATAGAATATATTTTAAATGATTCCGGTGCAAGGACAATCTTAGTTGGCAACCCTTTTTTACTGCGTAAGATTGTTCGTGTGGCTAACAATTGTCCATCGCTTATACGGATCATCCCTGCATTTGATGAGTTTGAAAAATCGACTGCCAAAGCCAATCTGAATGCCGGTGTTGTAGGTTTTGACCAGGTAATAGAGGAAGGTTCAAAACTGGTAAATGATTACAGGAAAGTTATAAATGGCGCGCGTGAGGCCATTCTGCCATCCGACCTTTCATGCCTTATTTATACCTCGGGCACTACCGGCACACCAAAAGGCGTAATGCTGACACATTTCAACCTTACCGAGAATGCCAGGGTGAGCCTGATCCAAATACCAATTATTGAAACGTCCGACCTGTTTTTGTCTTTCCTGCCATTGTCGCATGTATTTGAACGTACGGCTACTTATCATATATGCCTTTACACCGGCGCGCGCATGGCATTTGCGCAGAGCCTGGATTTACTGGCCCGCAACATGGCCGAAGTAAGGCCTACAGTAATGAACTGTGTGCCGCGACTGTTAGAGCGCATACATGACCGCGCCATGAAAAATGGTACAAGCGCCGGTGGCATAAAACGTAAAATATTCCTCTGGTCACTGAAAATTGGCCGCGAAGTACGTTTGAAAAAGGAAGCCGGAAAAGCTCCGGGTTTAATATTAAGCAGTCAGCACGCACTCGCCGAGAAATTGGTTTTTAGCAAGATAAAGGAAAAAACGGGCGGCAGGCTGAAGATCATGCTGTCGGGCGGTGGTGCGTTGCCTAAAAATATCGGGGAATTTTTCGGCGATTTGGGCATAAAAATACTGGAAGGTTTTGGATTGACGGAAACCTCACCGGTAATGTCGGTTACCGAAGACCATCGTATAATTTATGGAACTGTCGGGCGCATTATTCCGGGTATAGAAGTCGCCATACAGAATGTGGATACAAAAGAGATTTATACTGTACAAACTCACGATACTTTTAAAGAAGATTTTCAATCGGAAGAGGGCGAGATAATTGTACGCGGCCATTGTGTAATGAAAGGCTATTGGAATAAGCCTGAAGAAACTGTGGCTGTTATAGATAAAGATAATTGGTTCCACACCGGCGATATCGGCCGTTATTTCCGTGGTAACCTGCAAATAACCGACAGGCTTAAAAATATGCTGGTAAACGCTTACGGCAAAAATATCTATCCGACACCTGTTGAAAATACTTACCTGAAAAGCCCGAAAATAGAGCAGCTGTTTTTGATAGGGGATAAGCGCGAATATATTACGGCAATCGTAGTGCCTGCTAAAGAAACGTTGCAGGAAGAATTTAAGCTCGATAATGCTTACTTCGAAAAACCGGATGTGTTTATTGCTGAA
>JBEHXM010000227.1:0-3357 GCA_048498695.1 Bacteroidota bacterium | reverse complement strand
ATGAAATATTTGGAATTGACAGGAGTTTGGAGTGTATGAGATCAAAGGGTTTTTCTGAACTGGCCATCAGGCTTATTAAAAGCACGCTAAACGATCCCAAGCCCCTGGTTTTGACTCATTGGCTGGAAACAAACACGAAGGATTATACTGTACGGTATAACGTGTATGAAAAAATCAAAGACACGGATTATGATTTGCCAACGGCTATGCTGGATGAATTTGAGGCTGTGGCAACACTTGTAAAAAACAAACTGGAAACCGGCAATTATACGCACCTGGTTTTCGCCTGCAGCGGCTGGAATAACTACCAGGATGATTCGACCAGGCTATACGAAGACTGGATAAAATTTACTAAAGATGCAGCCCGGATTGACAGCATAGACTTCAGGCCATTTGTTGTAGGATTTACCTGGGCTTCCCGCTGGATAACGCCCGCGATAAGTATTTTTAATAAAGCCAATGATGCCGATGAATTAGGGATGACTCACGTCAATACATTAATTTGGAAATATACGCTGCCGCGTATCAAACATACCAATATACCAGTCATTACTATTGGTCACAGCTTTGGTGCAAGAGTAATGTCAAGGGCCGACCATAGCCGCTTCCTGCTCAATGGTGTTGATGAATCAACTGTTATCGACAAAGCAATTGACTTCCAGGGAGCGTATCCCCTAACACGGTTCTGCCGGAAAAAAGGTAGCAACGGAGGATTGTATACAGCAGATATCCCGGTGAAAAAACATTTTATGACCTGCAGTAAGTTTGATCATGCCGTAAAAAGTGCAATATGGAGCACCGGCTATATTGGTAATGATAAATCAGCATCAATTTTGCAAAATGACCCGGTTGCAAAAAATGATTTCGAATTTACCTCGCTTGATGAATCCGGAAACTTACTTTCCTACCCGGGCCAAAAACGCAAAATATTGGTCAACGCCAGGAACATTGTCAAAACTATAGAGTCAAAGGCAGCCGGTGCCCACAATGATGTAAGGGACAAGGAAGCAGGCCAATTTATTTGGGAGGTTTTGAAAGTTTAGTCGCTTTGATTTCGTCTACTATTGACTATTAAGGTTGCCGGCAATAATGGTTACTTTCCTTGCTAAAAGAAAGATATGCGTCACCGTTATGCGGTTATCTTTCCTAACTACAACGGCAAGTTGGAATTATAGCTTTTTCGGCATCAATAATATAAATCCAATGATCCCATCAGGATATATCGATAGACTGGTTGCAACCTCGAAAACACCATAATTAGCATTATCATTAAAACTTATTGTATGCACACCTCGTTTTATTTGTTCTGGATTGCAGCTGTCTTTGTTCTCTCGCTATTGTATTTATTAACAGAGAAGATTTCGCTGAAGGTTCTGAAAATAAAAAAAGAGAAGGTTTCCTTTGAGAATGCCAAAATTGCTTTGGAAAGACTAAGTACATGGACTACATGGCTTACCAGTCTTCAAACTGCAGCTATGGCTGCTATGGGGCTGCTCGTAAAAGACAGCGCAAAACCGCTGCCCCCGCTGGTAACAAAGTATGGCTTTTTTGCGCTCCTGTTTTTTGGTGCCTCGATAGTTTTGTCAACATGGTTACTGGCGGCCTTCCCATCTGCGCAACTACGTTTGAATAAATCAGATGTAGAAGATGAAACAAATGACATCTACAGGATGAAAATTTTTAGTTTCATTCCTTTCACGATTGGCAGGTTTTCAGGCATAGTGCACACCTATTTTTTAGCAGGCATGGTTTCCTTTGCCTTGTTTGTGTTCTCACTTTTCTAGGATTTGAATTAATCTATATTATTGTCTTAAAATAAACGATTGTAGTGGCATTTGGATGACTGTTGCGGAAGCTGCTCCTTGGAATAATATAAATTTTGTACCCATCTACATGTACGGATGTGATAATTTATCCGGGTAATGATGTTCTTCTTCTGAGCATATAATGTGGGTATTTTAAAGACAACCCGGGAAACGCACTAATTGAAACAGTTTAGACGGGCTATTGTTTTAAAAATTTGATTGTGCGTACACTTCCTTCGTTAAATATTAAAATAGTATACAAACCAGGTTTGAGATCACTTACGTTTACAGATAAGCGTTCGTCTGTAGCAACCAACGTCCTGACTTCAACTCCATTACTGTTGATCATCCTGATCACTGCATTTTTCGATCCATCAACAACTAAATTAAATTGATTATGAGCCGGATTTGGATATACTTCTATTTTTTTCGGCGTCCCGATATGAATACTTATTACCTGGCTATACGAGAACCCTCCATCCAGATCTACCATTTTTAGCCGATAAAAATTAATGTCACTAAGATCGTAATCAATAAAGTCATATTTATTGTCAATAGCTGTAGCTGTTGTACTGCCCTTGGGCTTCTGGCGGTTAATGATTGTCCAATCAATGTTGTTTTTACTTCTTTGAAGTTCTATATGATCCATGTTTGTTTCATTCGTTGTTTGCCAATGAAGGGAAATGAAATTTTGTGAAAATGCGCCATTAAAGTCTATTAGTTTTAATGGCAGCATGCCAGATGCAGCGCTCCAGGTAAAATTATCTACAGCAAAATAATTTACATTACTGCCACAGCTAAATTGGATTTCATCAATTGCAGTGTTACTATGATCAGTCCCCCCCTCAGTTGAAAAGTCGATAAAATTAAAACCGTTGTTAACAGAAAAACCGCTATTAAAACCAGAGGACTTTGAAATATTGAAAACTGTTGAACCTGACTTTTTACCTGTAAGCAACAGGCTACTGGGTGCTACATTAGAATTTCCATTATCAGAAGAGAAAAATAAAAAAATACTTTTAATGGTGAACAGATGCCCATCCGTGGTTTTAATCGAATAGACCTGGGATTTCCCGGCACTTAAACCATTATCCAAAAATTTGTCAGAAACCCCGGAACAAACTCCTGAGCTGCAACTGGTGCCTACCCCAAACCCTCCGGGGCCATTGGTTACCGGGCCACCACCCGGGCTTGGCATAGTCCAGGTATTACCCGGAATGTAAATTCCAAACAGGCCACCCAAACTGCCCCCCGGCGTCGCTGTTACGGCCGTAAAAGATTGACCATTATTGACAAAGATTACTGGCTTTCCGCTACTATTAATGGCTTCAAAGTTTTCTGTAAATACCTGGGCATTTAAACATAAAGACAAGAGGCTACACCACAGGCTTAAACTTAGTTTAGCAAGCACACTCACCTGGCGGAGCCATGAGGAACATTGAGACGGAATTTTAATTACAAGACGCATCATAATAGCATATTTTACGATCACCGGTCCCTTGTCTGATCGTAAGAAGTTTTGCAACCCCAACTAAAACCAACAAGGCAACGA
>JBEHXM010000226.1:0-3392 GCA_048498695.1 Bacteroidota bacterium | reverse complement strand
TTTTTACTCTTCGCGGTTGCGTTAAACGTCTCGGCGAAAACACACGCACAGCAGGTTACACTGGCATCCAAGGGCATGCGCCTGGAGAAAGTATTCAGCCAGTTAAAACAGCAAACCGGCTATTCTTTCCTCTGCGACTACAGCTTGCTGGAAAATACGCCGCCGGTGAAGGCAAACATCCAAAATGCCAGCCTGAAACAGGCGCTCGACAGTTGCCTGTCCGGGCTGCCCCTTACGTATGAAATCAGGGATAAGGAAAAGATGGTATTTATCACGGCGAAACAACCTGAACCCAACCAGGTGTTCCAAGGTGCCCCGCCACCGCCCAACGAAATCCACGGCCGCGTAGTTGACAGCACTGGCGCCCCGCTGGCTAATGCATCTGTTCTCATTAAAGGAACAAAACGAGGCACCCAAACGGATGCGCAAGGAAAGTCCAGTTTCAATTATACCGAAAGCAATATTGTACTCGTCGTGTCATTCACCGGCTATGAAACAAAGGAATATACACCAGGCGGTGATAATAATGTGTTGATTGTTTTGCATGGCAACGCGAATGTATTGGATGAAGTTGTATCTAAGGGGTATTACAATACAGCTAGGCGATTGAGTACAGGAAGCATTAGCGTTGTTAAAGGCGAGGATATACAAAAGCAGCCGGTTTCAAATCCCATCACAGCATTAGAGGGAAGGGTTCCGGGCTTGTATATTGCGCAAGCTTCAGGCATGCCAGGGGCAGCATACTCTATAAAATTGAGGGGGCAAAACAGCATAGCCAGCGGCAATAATCCTTTGTATATAGTAGATGGTGTACCATTTACAGCCAATACCTTAACCAATCCTTTTATTGGAGTAAGTGCTGTTGGAAGGCTACCTGTGCCACCAGACCAAAATGCTGTTTCCAGCGGTACAATTGGAATCAGCCCGTTTAATAGCCTAAATCCATCGGATATAGAAAGCATTGAAGTCTGGAAAGATGCAGACGCTACAGCTATCTATGGAAGCCGCGGAGCAAATGGCGTAATTTTAATCACTACAAAAAAAGGAAAAGCAGGCGTAACAAAGTTTGACGCCAACGTTTATTCAGGAGCAGGTGAGATTACTCGTCAACTCCATTTGCTAAATACACAGCAATATTTGGCATTGCGGCATGAGGCGTTTCAAAATGACGGAACGCAACCCGATCCCACGTATGATTTTGACATAACCGGTACGTGGGATACTACACGTTATGCTGACTGGCAAAAAGAGCTGATAGGTGGAACTGCTCAATTTACTAATGCCCAATTAAACTTGACAGGTGGCAATTCAAATACCCAGTTTGTATTGGGCGGTGGGTATAGCCGACAGACAACTGTGTTCCCGGGAGATTATCTAGATGAAAAGATTTCTACTCACATCAGTGTAAATCACGTTTCTACCAATCAGAAATTCAAAGCATCGTTTGCTGCACAATATGTATATAACAATAATGTTCTGCCAAATACAGATTTTACAGGTCAAATAACACTTGCGCCCGATGCCCCTGCTGTGTATGACGCGAATGGTAATTTAAACTGGGCAGACGGTTCTTTTGACAGTAACCCTATGTATTGGCTTTTGACAAAAACAGTTTCAAAAACAAGCAATCTTTTGGGAAATCTAAATGTTAGATATGAAATACTTCCCGGCTTACAGATCGGCAGCAGTTTTGGCTTCAGCCATATTCAATTGAATCAATCCAGGTAAATTAAAGGCTCGGCAATTTACGGTTTGCCTGATCCAACAAGCAGGCATAACGATTTTGGCACTACAGATGTTAATACATGGATAATCGAACCTCAGATTAGCTATAATAAAAGGTGGGGACATGGAAAATTGGAAGTTTTGGCAGGTTCGACTATTCAAAGCAACGTGTCAAGTGCGTTTGGTATCAATACTTCGTCTTACCTCAATGGCGCATTGATATCGAGTATTGCATTTGCGGCGAAAACTTCAGTAGCCGGCAATACTTACACTGACTATAAGTATAGCGCTCTTTTTGGAAGAATTGGTTACAGTTGGGATGATAAATATTTACTGAACCTGACTGGAAGAAGAGATGGAAGCAGTCGGTTTGGCCCCAGCAAACAGTTTGGGAATTTTGGGGCAGCTGGTGCTACATGGATTTTTTCCAAGGAAAAATTTATGCGCAATACTTTTTCTTTTCTAAGTTTTGGCAAGTTGAGAACGAGCTATGGAACTACGGGCAATGATCAAATTACCGATTATCAATATTTGAGCACATATTCGTCCACTGGAATTGCTTATCAATCGGTGACGGGGTTGTTTCCTAACAGGATTGCAAACCCGTACTTTGGATGGGAGGTAGTCAAGAAATTAGAAGGAGGTATTGAACTGGGGTTTTTAAAAGATAAGATAATAGTAAGTGGGAGTTATTATAGAAACAGAAGCGGAAACCAGTTGGTCGGGTATGTGTGTAGATGGCTAAACAAAGAACAGGCTTGGCGTTTCGATGGAAGATTGTATAAAAAAGAATGCGAAAACGAGATTGCCTTATATCATCATATCAGCAACCTGGTCGAAAATCTCAGCGGCGAGCGTGAACGCGGAAAAGCGCGGGTGCTTATCGAAAAAGCCAACCTGCATCAAAAAATCCTCGCATTTGACAGTACGGTAATCACCGTGGATTTTATCAAAAAGATAATTGATGAGCAAGCCAGTGAAATACAGGTGATTGTTGCAACTGGTCAAAAGTCTTCTGGCAAAAAGAAAGTCACTGAATATCTGGGGCTTGAGGCAACGCACAACGAAAAAGTTATTGCGCTTTGTTCGGATGCGATGTCTGAAGGCATTAACCTGTAGGACGCGCAGTCGCTGGTACTGCTTGATATGCCCAGCGTGCTGCGGCTAATAGAACAAAGGATTGGGCGGATAGAAAGAATGGACAGTATTCATAAGCAGGTACATGTATTCTGGCCTGACGACTCGGACGCTTTTTCATTAAAAGGCGACAAACGAATGATTGATATCCTTGTTGTGACAGACCACCTGATTGGCAACAATGTCGATATACCCAGGGCTATCTATGACTGGATACTAGCTGAAAAAGCCTGGTCAGCCAACACAATATTGCAAAAAAGAAAACTAATTATTATATTTCGATACTTAACGTTGCCCTAAACTAAAAGATTATGCAAGGGAAGTATTGTTTTCCGCAGTGTCAATTATCATCTTCTCAGTGCCGCCTTTATTGATGCTGTTTAGCCATACGATACGCCCCCAAACTACCTATTACGAACACATTAGTGATCATGGTATTTTATATTTGGTTGCAGCATTCCCTATAATGCTTTTAATGCATGATGCTTATTTTTATTGGGTCCACCGGCTGATGCACTTGTCCGTTTTGT
>JBEHXM010000225.1:0-3461 GCA_048498695.1 Bacteroidota bacterium | reverse complement strand
ACATCGTCTCCCAAACACGTTTACCTTACAAATGATGTAAACGCAAGTGCATCTTTTCAACCTACTTTTTTTAGCCTGTTTTTGCCCATCAGAAAAGACCTTAATATTGGTCTGGGCCTGATAAATACACTAAATCAATCGGAATTTAAAGCTGTAATAGCACATGAATTTGGACACTTTTCTCAAAGAAGCATGCGCTTTGGGAGTTATGTATATCATTTAAACAGAGCACTCTATAATTTACTATATGAAAATGAAGGATATAATAAGGCTTTAAATGCTTGGGGAAGATGGCATTATATGCTGCGCTTTTCAGCCTTAATGAATGTGTATATCATCAAATGTATTCAGGAGATATTAAGAAAAGTATATGTTTTTGTTAATAAAACTTATATGCAATTGTCCAGGGAAATGGAATTTCACGCCGATGCAATAGCAACCTATGCTAGTGGTGCAAACAATATTATTTCTTCTTTAAGACGAATGGAGATTGCGGAAGTGTGCTATAATCAAATATTTCCAGTTATCAATTCAAAGCTTTCTGAAAATTTACGGCCTGCAAATATTTATGAATTACAAATTTGGTTTTTAAAACAGTATGCAGAAGATTATCAACTGGATACTGACAGAAATGGGCTACCAATAGTGAACAAAAAACTTGCCGCATTAAATAATTCACAAGTAGCGCTTGATAATTTGTGGTATTCACATCCACTAATAGAAGATCGCGAAAAAAACACTAATCAATTTAATCTAAATTCGCCAGTAATAGATACGGCCGCATGGGAACTTTTTAATAATGCAGAGGCATTGCAAAAAAGATTTACCGATGAATTATATGCAAGTGTCAATAATAAAGACGAATTGACTATTATCGATGTCAAAGTAATTGCAGAAGAACTGAAACATGAGAAAGCCGAATTTTCTTATAACAAAATATATAAAGGGTTTTACAATGGCAGGGGAATAACTGCTTTTAGTATCCAGGATGTATTGGAGGAAAATAGACATCCTGGTAAATTCAGTGAATTATTTACGGATGAAAATTGTGCGCTTCCAAAACAGATAAATGGCCTTAATGAAGATATAAATAAACTGGATACGCTGATTGAAACAAAAAATGGTGATATCAGGTCATTCGATTTTAAGGGGGTGAAATATTATCCTGCTGATGCACCTATTGTTAAAGACCAGCTGACCAACGAACTGAATGATAAGGAATTTCTTTTGGCAGAACTGGATAAAGATATTTTTACGTCGTTTTATGAAGCGGCACGAAATAATGAGTGGAAAACAGAATTAATTGGCCATTATGAAAAGGTCTTTAAATATCAAACAGATTCTGCAATAGACTACGGGAATTATAATATGATGAGAAATGCTTTACTTCCCGTATATACAAGAATGAGTTATACAAATATTTATGCTACCGTAAATGGCATATATGATCTTGAAAAAGACATTAAACCCCGAATTACTCAGATAATAGAAGAAGGCTGCACCAAACCATTTATTACAGACGCACAGAAAAATATCTTAAATAATTATCTTAAAAATAAGTGGGTTTATTTCCTGGAACCAAAATATGATAATAAAGCTTTGGCGGTACTCAATGATGCATTAAATACCTATATTGATATATTGTCCAGGAGAAATTTCGAGATTAAAAATAAACTTTTGGAATTTCAGATAAAGTTAATCGGTTAATCAAAAAATTAGTATATCACTCTTTCTGGTACTAAACAGAATTAGAACGTGGAAAGAAATCTTATACTTAGTCAGCATGAATAATACACTTATATAAGATTTCTCTCTCGTCCCTCGTTCGAAATGACACAATCAATCAAAAATTACTTCTTCTTCGGCACCTTTGCTCCTTCTTTACGCGCTTCGGATAGGCCAATAGCTACTGCCTGTTTTTTGCTGGTTACTTTTTTACCGCTGCCGCTTTTTAACTTGCCCTCTTTCATTTCGTGCATGGTTTTTTCAACCTTCTCTCCTGCTTTTTCTGAATACTTTGCCATGATGGTATTTTTTAAAATAGATGATAAATTGTCAACAATTGCCACGGAAAACGGTTTTCACTGAGTTAGATATTACTCACCTCAATGAAAAGTATAGCGGAAACCGAACTGGTATTAAATGCCGATGGCAGCGTTTACCATTTGAATTTGTTGCCAGATGATATAGCCGAAACAATTATTACCGTAGGCGATCCGGAACGGGTATCGCAGGTAAGCAAGTATTTTGACCATATCGAACTAAAAAAATCAAAACGGGAGTTTGTTACCCATACCGGCACAATAGGTAATAAACGGCTGACCGTCATCTCGACAGGTATTGGCACAGATAACATCGACATCGTGCTGAACGAGTTGGATGCCCTGGTCAATATCGACTTTGATACCCGGTTACCAAAAGAACAATTACAAAAGCTGGATATTATCCGGATAGGCACTTCGGGTGCCATACAGGCTGATATTGCAGTAGATAGCCTGTTGGTCTCGAGCGCAGCATTAGGATTCGATACGCTAATGCTTTATTATAAATATCAGCTCACGGAGTCTGAAAAGAAATTACTTGACGGCTTCAAATCGTTGCTATCAAAAGATAGCCTACTTACACCTTATATTGCCTCTGCGGATACATCACTGATCAACCAATTGGCATATGATCTTCCACAAGGAATTACGATCACAGCATCAGGCTTTTATGCGCCGCAGGGCCGTAAGGTAAGGGCACAGTCGGCCAACACTGAACTGATAGCTATAATACAGCAGTTCCATTCAGAAGGCCAACGCATTACCAACCTGGAGATGGAAACAGCCGGAATTTATGGCCTGTCTGCTGCATTAGGGCACAGGGCTATTTCCTTTAATGTGGTATTGGCCAACCGGGTAACACAAACTTTCAGCCGGCAGCCGGAGGTAATAATGGATCAATGTATCAAAGAAGTACTGATCAGGCTTGTAAACATTTCATAAAATAATACTTACCTTTCAGAAACCATTACCGCAACGTAATGTTAATGCCGTAGTATTCATAAATGCCCCTGGTTATGCCTGTAAAAAAAATAGTAGCCCCTTTTTACGAACGCCTTTCTTTAGTGCTTGTAGGCCTTATCTCGTTAGGTTACCTGGTTGTTTTGGCAAAGGACCTGGTTGATCCATTGATCTTCGGCTTTTTATTTGCCATCCTGTTGCTCCCGGTGTGCAGCTTCTTTGAAACAAAATTACGGCTCCCGCGCAGCCTGGCATCATTGGTATCCATCCTTATGTTGGTCGCATTTATTGGCGGTATACTTTACCTGGTAGGTTCGCAAATATCTAACCTGGCAGACGACTGGCCTATGCTGAAAAAACAAGTAGGGCAATCGATCGAGGATCTGCGGCAATGGGTAGAAAACAGTTTCCACATCAATATGGCGTTCTCCGTCGAAGCCCTGCGAGCGGCCGCCGCCC
>JBEHXM010000224.1:0-3479 GCA_048498695.1 Bacteroidota bacterium | reverse complement strand
AATGGCTGTAAAATAAGTGAGCGGAAGCTGAAAGAGATTTCCATCTTGCCAATAACCAAAGCTGGCTGCTTTATCGCCTGAACCAATAGCAAGCTGAAATGGCTTTGCCAGCACAGCTATTCCATTTTTGTATTCCACCTGCAAAAAGCCCGAATCCGTCTTTGCTGCCTTCACCCTCACACTA
Source organism: Bacteroidota bacterium (assembly GCA_048498695.1). Lineage (GTDB taxonomy): Bacteria > Bacteroidota > Bacteroidia > Sphingobacteriales > Sphingobacteriaceae > Mucilaginibacter. The sequence continues at coordinate 3,295 of JBEHXM010000224.1, read as the reverse complement.
TCGTTGAAAATAAATTCCTTTCCTGTCAACCATTGCTGCGGCAGGGTTTTCATTAAGGCCGAAGTACGGAAGTGTGCCGTATGCGACCACGAAGCACTAATATTCTTATGACAGGATAAACATGATTGCGAACCTGCATAAACTTCACCACGAACATCTGTTGATTCGAACGATGGCCCGTTCATGCATTTCGAAAAAAGAAATACCAGGAGAATGATAATGGAAAGAGTGAGTGTTGTGCGGTTTACACGTTTCATTATGCAAGCATGAATATAGTGTTTATATGTTTTGGTCGTGAAGATGAATGGTGTTTATCTACCGGATGTAAATTGTGTAGATAGTTGAGTCCGGGAAATTAACCACCTGGTTATTGATTTTTGCAGAGTAAACACGGTTTGCGCAACCACAAGCCATTTTGTCGAGACTAAAAATTCCATTCTTGCACGTTCCTGTCTTCTTCTCAGTTACAATATCTGAAACAAGCACTGTTTTGTTTAATGCAGGTATAAATATTTGCCAGTCAAATCCCGCTTTAATTCCCTTATCGCCACTTATGTAAATACTTGTTGTGTCGTGCAAAGTTGTATAGTAGCCTGCCCATCCATAGGCTACTGTAAAACTGTCCAACAGGGTTTGGTAATTGTCTGCAGCCTTAAATTTTCTCAGGATAAAAGTATCAATGTCAGGCTTTGCATAATTAATAAATGCTGTTTCAATTTGAGGATCAATACAATCAACCTCATATTCTCTTCCGCAGCTTGCAAACAAAAGCGCTGTCAACGAAATAGTGAGTAGGGACAGTTTCGTCATCATAGTTATAGATGTTTGATTTCAATGTTTAGTAAGAGCATGTTACCGGGTTGAACGCTGCTTAACATTCTGCATTTAAGCATAAGCACTTACCGTTGCCGGCCGAACTTAAACCTGCCCTCAATAAAGATATACAGCATTATCTATAAACGGGTTTTAAAGACAGGCCTGCGAAATAGAAAGAGTGAATGTTGTACGGTTATGTTTTATCATGCAGGCATGTGATTTTTTACCATTGCTGAATAATGATGCAAACATCAGACTTATCCCTCAGCGCAAATTCTTTTGCGCCCCACGGTCTCAGTGTAACTTTATTCAAATTAGGATGCAATAATTCCGGGTGGGTTGTTTTCACCTTTTCGTACACTTCCTCAATATTATTTGTTTGAAGCCTTAATTCAGGACGGTCTTTTTCTGCAAATTCTTTGTTTTGAAATATAAATACTGCCAAATCATCTTTGTTGGCAACACAACATGGATTTTCTGATTTTAGATCGTCATATCCTATTGTAAATTCCAGGCAATTAATAAAAAGGTCAAGACCAACATTAATGTCTGTATAAAATATATTTGGAACAAGCTTAGTGAATTTCATTTTTTAAAGATATAGTGGATTTCATTTTATAGCGCACCACGCAGTGAAACCGGTAAGAAAAGAAAAGGAGCATTGCTTAAAAAAATTATCGCTGATGGAGGGACTTACCGCTGTTCCGCAAGAGACCAAGTATAGCGGGGAACACGGCCTGGTAAAGCCCGTTCTCCCGCCATACAAGTGCACAGCGAAACCGCAGTGAAAAAGTTATTAATTACCTTGTTTGATCAGCCGCACTTGTTTCCTGTTTCCGTTTTGTTCTATTTCACATATGTACACGCCACTGTTATAGCGGGCGCCTATGTGGATAGTTGAACCTGGTACGATACCTGTTTTTTGCTCTATGATTCGTCCCACTTCATCAATAATACGCAAGCGGATGGCTTCTTTCCTGTCACTGGTTATGGTAAGCACAAAGTCGTGCGCCGAAGGGTTGGGCGAAGCAGTAAGCATGATACTTTCGGGTTTCACTTCGGAAGTAACGCCGGTTTTATTAACCATGGTTACATCACTGAACGTGCAGATGCCCAGGCTGGCACCGGAATTTAGCATGGACGCAACTGCGGATTGATTCACACACTGGCTTTGAGCAGGGAACCCGGGTTTGCATACAATAACCTTATCGAGGTTGTTGCCGCATCGAACATCCTGTACAGCAAAGGTTCTTGAAAGCTGGATCTTACAACCCTTGCTGTCGGTTACTTCGGCAGTAACTGTTGAACTGCCCGTCTGCCTTGCAGTAAGGTAAATGAAGGCCGGATTTTTAGCATCTAATGTAAAGGACACTGCATTGCCTGATACCCTCCATTTAAAACTATAGGAAGGAGCGCCTGATCTTGCCGTAACCTCCATGCGGGCATTTGAACCCGGGCCATATCCCAGGTAAAGCGTGTTGGCAGCCACACCTTTGGTGATCGGCCGCACAACGGTGAAATTAGCAGTGAGCTTGGGGTTGATGTACACAGTAGTGGTATCATAAGCGGTATGACCAAAACTATATCCATACACTTCACTAACGGCCCATTCCACGGTATTCCTCCCTTCTTCAAAACGGCCACTGGCATCGCTGCTTGTACCGGTTCGCAAAACTACTCCCCTGCTGTTTTTTACTGTATAACGATAGGCTATAGCCGGCGCACAATTTTCAACGGCATGGGCAGGCGGTACGGTATATTTGTTAGAGCCTTCGAAGGTCATATCATCAAAGCAATGGAAAACGCTGTCCGCTACAGTTAGTACAGGCGGTGTTTTATCCAGTACGCTCACAATAAAAGAGCAACTGGCATCAGGCTGGTCCGCAATAGCATAAACCACTTTGGTTTGAAACCGGTTAAAGGTCATGCCGCTAACACTGCCACTGCCTTTACCAATTGTATCTCCACCTATCGCGGAGTTGAGTAAAGTATAATTTACGCTTGCGGTAGCTGGGAAAACTATGGGGTCAATGCCCGTTACCACTGTGGCGCAATTAGGTCCTGCTGTAATATCCTGGAAGCCCGGGCAGGTGATGGTTTGTTTTACAGGCACCTCTATCAAAGAATTTTCAACGGGGTAAGTGCCTTTATCGCTGTCAAAATCCACTAAGGTTTGAAAGGTTTTGCTTGCAGGCGAATAAGTAAATAGTATACCCTCATTATTAGCTCCCCAGTTAAGCATTGTTCCATAAAAGTTGCTGTCGCTGGCAATCAACAATTTTCGGAAATATGTTGTTTCAACATACTCTTCATCAAGGTCTGTTAGTTTGATAACTGTATTTGTAGCAGGCGAAAAACAAAATGCGGTTCCCCAATCATAAGCGCCTCCTAACGACGTAAAACCATACATTTTTCCATCAAGACCCATTTGCAGCGGGCCATAAGGACGGTCCCCATTAGGGCCATTGGTAATAAAAGT
>JBEHXM010000223.1:0-3493 GCA_048498695.1 Bacteroidota bacterium | reverse complement strand
AGCACGAGGAAGTGCCTGTATATACTATCCTTCTGCCTGTTTACAAAGAAGATAAGCTGATCAAAAAGCTGATATGGAACCTGCAAAGCCTTGATTATCCCCGCGAAAAACTTGATGTTAAACTGCTGATAGAGGAAGATGATGATCTGACACTGAACGCGGTCCGCAACCTTGATTTCCCGGCTATTTTCGAGGTGATCGTGGTGCCTTTTCATATGCCTAAAACCAAGCCAAAGGCTTGTAACTATGGGCTTCACTTTTCGCGCGGTAAATATTTAACTATTTATGATGCGGAAGATATCCCCGATACCGATCAGCTGAAAAAGGCAGTGGCTTTATTTGATAAGTTGCCGGAGCATTATATCTGCGTACAAAGCGCCTTAAATTATTATAACCGGAACGAGAACTTCCTTACCCGGATGTTCACGCTGGAGTATTCTTATTGGTTTGATTATATGCTGCCCGGTCTGGATACATTGGATATCCCGATCCCTTTGGGCGGCACCAGTAATCACTTTAAAATGGAAAACCTGATAGGGCTTGGCGCCTGGGACCCTTTTAACGTGACGGAGGATGCGGACTTAGGCGTACGTGCTTATGCTAAAGGTTATAAGGTGGCCATTATTAACTCCACCACTTACGAGGAGGCAAACAACGAACCGTTTAACTGGATACGTCAGCGCTCAAGGTGGATAAAGGGCTATATGCAAACTTACCTGGTGCACATGCGTAACCCGGTTAAACTTTGGAAAAAAATAGGCGGGAAAGGCTTTATAGGGTTCAACTTTTTTGTGGGGGCCACGCCGGTCACCTTTTTGGTATACCCTGTTTTGCTTTTCATATTCCTGGCCTATGTAGTGTTTAACCTGGCGTCAATAAAAACGTTGTTCCCCGATTGGGTATTGTTTATATCCATATTTAACCTGATGGTGGGTAATATATTAATGATCTATGTAAACATGATGGCTGTTTTCAAACGCCGTTTTTACGAACTGATCTTATTTGCCATTGCCAACCCTATCTATTGGTTAATGCATTCTGCGGCAGCATATATGGGACTGTATCAGTTGATAGTAAAACCGTATTACTGGGAGAAAACAAAACATGGTTTGAGTAAAATAAATAGCGCAACAAACGTCATTAATTAAATGAGAAATAAAAGAAACTTATATCTCATCCTTATCTCGGTATTCATAGCAGTTTATTACCTGCTACTGGCTATCTATTTGAATAAATTGGGCTATTATAATCTTGAATCGCTGTTTTATATCGAAAAAGGCAAGATCCTGTTAGATGGTGTAGGCAACCGCTTAAAGGTAATGGGGCTTACTACGCCCATTCTGCCCTTTTACGGCGCCTTATTGTTTGCTAAAATAAATACCTTGCTTGCCCCGGTCATCGCATCAGCTTTAGGCACCGCCCTGTTCTTTTATATCATGGCACATACCCTGATCAAAAGGACTAACGACGACTTCTACCTGGTATTGCTGGTGGCATTATTTATATTCCATCCGGGTTTGTTGTATACGGCCTGTTCGGGTAAGGCCATCTACCTGGTACTTATTTTCTTCTATTTATTCTTCTTCCATATTATCCGGTTCTACTCGTCAAATACCACTTTCCATATTTCTATTGCTAGTATCTGCCTCGTCATACTGGTATTTTGCGAGTATAAATTTATCTGGCTTACGCTGTTCTTTATCCCGCTGGTGCTCTTTATCTCGACCCAAAGTCTTAACCTGGGCGAGAAGGAAACCATCTTCCGGCTTTATCAAAGCTTTAACAGCAATGCGCTCAGGCGTAAACTGATCAATAAAACATTTGCTATCTATACCATCCTGTTCATTCTTCCATTGGCATCTATTATCATCTATAAGATGCTGAACCTGACACATGCCAACGACCTTGACTATTTCCTTGATAGCCCATACGCTACCTGGACGGTACTAGCCGACAGGCTGAACTTTGAACAGGCCACCAGCTTTTCGCATTATCAAAGCTCACAGGTATCGGCATTGGTAACCGCCAGTATTGCGCTCTACTGCCCGATGATAATTATTGCGATCTATTTCTACCGGAAAAGTACTTACCAGTTATTAACCATTGCAACACCATTTGCATTTGTGGAATTCCTGCAGCTTAAGTATGATAAGATATACTTGTCGCAGGAGTATTTCCTTGTTTTCCTGGTACTGTCACTGTTGTGTGTTACATTAAAAGCGCACGAACAAAAAAACCAAATTGGGATAAAAGTATTGCTGGGTATACTCGTCCTGTTTCAATTATATACGGGTTATAGCTTCCTCAAAGCGTCGCCTTTAATAGAGGAGCAGGAATTTACCAATATTTTGTTTAACCCTGCACCTGTTGATCAGCAGAGTGAGAACCGTGAGATAGCTGATTACATAAACGCTTTGCCACCCGATGCACAAATTATGATGGATGATGCTATTGCCTACCCGGTTATCGCATTTACCAATCATACACATCGCATTACCCTGCCTTACCAGGAAACGTATTTAAGTGCCAGCGAGGCACCCGAGCGGTATGCAAATTATATATTGATTGCTACGGAAAGGAATCCGCTTACAGGCTACACCCAACTGAATAATAAGTATGTGCCGGCTATTAAACATGCCGACAAAAAACTGAATCTCCAGAAAGTTTATGAAACGGATAACTGGCTGATCTATAAAGTGCTTTAAGCGGGGGAGCAGTTGCCCGGCTGGCGTATTGATCCTATATCAAAAATAATCTTCAGTTGATGCTACCAGAGAAGGCTGTTCCAGTATGGGTTCTGCTTCAAGCTTGCTTGCCCAAAGGTCGGCATCGAATTTCTTAAACGATTCCAGTCCTGTTAACACCTGGTGGGCTGTTTCATCTTCGAACTGGTCGAAATGCATAAACGTTTTTCCATCGGGCAATAACCAGCAACCGTATTTAATTCCGGGATGATTCAGTTCCCTTAATTCCTTTACAATGCCGGCAATATTTACCTGATTAATAGGTGCAAATTCTGCTGTGGTGGTATATTGTACACGTACTATCTTCATCTTATGTGAGTTGATTGGATATTCAAATGTAACAGCTGATCGGTAATAATTAAATATACAAATGCGACTTTCTACAGGATTTTTGCGACAGAAATAATAGATTAAGAGGTTTGCGAGGCGGGAGGCGAGGGGAGGGTTGCAGGTGGGAATTGGGAAGGGGGTTGGCGGAGAGCGGTTGGCGGGTTGGGAGGGATCAAAGATTAGTAATGAATAAGGAACACCGAATGTTGAATGATGAATAATGAAGTGTGTGCGTTCTACTTCATCATTCGGTATTGGACATTCATGATTCGATATTCCCCTAAAACAAGAAAGCCCTTGTGTTTCCACAAAGGCTTCTTGATAAGATTTGGCACCGACCTACTCTCCCACATTTTACTGCAGTACCATCGGCTCTGGCGGGCTTAACTTCTCTGTTCGGAATGGGAAGAGGTGGACAC
>JBEHXM010000222.1:0-3729 GCA_048498695.1 Bacteroidota bacterium | reverse complement strand
GAAGAAAGCAAACCGAAATTACTGGAAGAAACGCGCATTTATAAAATATACCGTTCGTTCATCCAGCCATTACTGGAAACCCGCTGGAAACGCTGGACATTTATACTGAGCATTGTGGTGATCTTGTTTGCCTCATTATCGATGTTTTATACCAAAGCGGTTGCCGTTAAAATGCTGCCCTTTGATAACAAAAATGAATTTCAGGTGGTGATCGACATGCCTGAAGGTACCACACTGGAGAAAACACAAGCAGTAGCCAAAGATATAGGTTCGTACGTATCGGGCCAGCCACTTGTCAGGAATTATGAAACGTACATAGGCACGTCGGCACCGATTAGTTTTAATGGACTGGTACGTCATTACGATTTGCGCCGTGGCGATCATGTAGCAGATATACAGGTTAACCTGGTTGATAAAAAAGACCGGAGTATACAAAGTCATGGTATTGCCAAAGAAATGCGTGCACCTATACAGGCCATTGCTGCAAAATACGGTGCCAATGTAAAGATTGTCGAGGTGCCACCAGGTCCGCCGGTGTTGTCAACATTAGTAGCTGAAATTTACGGGCCCGATTATCAGGAGCAGATCAAAGTAGCAAAGCAAGTTAAAGATTTAATGAATAAAACCTCCAATGTGGTTGACGTAGACTGGATGGTAGAGGATGACCAGCCTGAGTACCATATAGAGGTGAATAAGGAAAAGGCGATGCGTTACGGCATCACTACGGCACAAGTTGCTGCAATGATAAATGCCGGCTTGTCGGGCATGCCTGTGGGCAATATCGCGCAGCCTGCGGCTTATAATCAAACCGCTATCAAACTACAGTTGAGCGATGCAGACAAAAGCAGTGTAGATGATGTGCTGAATTTGAAAGTGATTGGGGTGCAGGGTAATGCTGTGCCTGTAAAAGATTTGGTTACTGTAACCCGGCAGATCAAACCGAAAAGTATTTACCGTAAAAATCAAAAGGAAGTGGTTTACGTGCTGGGCGATATGGCCGGCAACCTGGAAAGCCCGTCTTATGCCATTTCGGACGTGTCAGATCATTTAAAAAACGTTACCGTACCAAAAGGGTATTCGCTCAAAGAAGAGTACACTCATCAGCCGGAACTTGAAGATAATTACAGCCTGAAATGGGATGGCGAATGGCAGATCACTTTTGAGGTGTTCCGCGATCTGGGTGTTGCTTTTGCTGTTGTGATAATTATGATCTATATCCTGATCGTGGGCTGGTTCCAGAATTTCACCGTCCCGCTGGTCATGCTCGCAGCTATACCGTTATCCCTGATAGGGATAGTACTTGGTCACTGGATGCTGCACGCCTATTTTACTGCAACCTCGATGATCGGTTTCATCGCGCTGGCTGGGGTAATGGTGCGTAATTCCATCTTACTTATCGACTTTATTAATATCCGGCTGGATGAAGGCATTTCGCTTAAAGAGGCCATCATTGAAGCAGGCGCCGTGCGTACAACGCCGATCCTTTTAACCGCCGGTGCAGTTGCTTTAGGTGCCGTAATTATTTTGTTTGACCCGATTTTCCAGGGACTGGCAATTTCGCTTATGGGCGGTACCGTTACCTCTACTTTCCTTACGCTGATTGTAGTACCGCTGCTTTACTTTAAAATGATCCGTAAAAAAACATTAACCCCTAAAAACATTGAGTCATGAAATTATTGGTAGTAACCTGCTTAAAGGAATACCTGAACGAGGTATCAAAAATATTCAAACAGGCAAATATTAATGTGTTCAGCACGAGTGAAATCGTAGGACACCGCAACGGCGCCCCATTAAACCTTTTAGAAGACTGGTTTGCCAGCGGTGGCGAAGATGTTGATTCGATGATGATCTTCACCTTTACCCCAGCAGCAAATGCTGAACACGGTATTGCGCTGATTAGAGCGTATAACACAACCCTTAAAGATAATTTTCCTGTCAGAGCTTTTATTATGCCCGTGGAAAAGTCTGTTTAATAATTAAAAACGTCATGAAAGAAAGAATAGTACGCGCCGTAGCAGGCGCAATGGTGCTAACCAGCATTACTTTAGCTTATACAATTAACATCAACTGGCTGTGGCTGGGTGTATTCGTAGGTGTCAATCTATTGCAATCTGCGTTTACCAAATTTTGCCCGCTCGAATTGATCCTGAAAGCCGTTGGCGTGAAAGACAGATGATGACATTTGTAACGTTTACGGAGATTTAAGATACGATTAGTCAAAAAATGGAAAAAGAGAAAAAAAAAGTTTTGGCCATGTGGCCCGCTATTGTTCACGCTAAATGCCCTAGATGCCGGGTTGGGGACATATATGTTGGTTCAATATATAGCTTTAGCGGGCAAAAATGCACACCAAATGCCCGCATTGCGGTATGACCTATGAACGGGAGCCAGGATATTTTTATGGCGCCATGTATGTGAGTTACGCTTTTGTAGTTGCCGAACTAATAACATTGGCTGTTGGAACATACTTACTTACCGGAAGCAACAACCCCTGGCTTTATGTAGGCATCTTACTAGGCGTAGTGGGGTTGCTTGCTCCTTTTAATTTACGATATTCCAAGGTTATCCTGTTGCATTGGTTGACACCTGGGCTGCACTATCACCCGGAATTGAGCGGGGATATCAAAAGCGATTGATCATCATAGATTGCAGGATTATAAGCAGAGGTACTTAACAGGATTATCTCAAATAATCCATAAACACCTTATGCGCTGAAAATGGATTTCAAGCAAATGTATTATACCCTTGGTGGGAAAATACCGCAACTGGGACTGGCATTAAGTGAAATGATCGGAGATCATAAGGTTGTTTAAACTCAAATTCAGAATGTATTTTTAGTAATGAATTGGACAACTGAATTTTTGAAAGCAGCCTATGGTTGCTTTTTTTGTATGTAACCTTTGTTACCAACCCGGCAAATAATTGAACCTATCTTTGTTTCATCAAGTACGCAGCGTTTAATTAAAGCGTCATTATATAAAAAACATGAAAGATCGCATTCTTAGCAACTGGACTTTGCGCCGTATGCTACGTGTCATTATTGGCATCGTCATCATAGGTATAGCAATATCCAGGGCAGATATAGCCAGCGGAATAATTGGTGCTATTTTTACGGGCATGGGCGTTTTTAACATTGGGTGTTGTGGCTCCGGAGCCTGTTACACATCCGTTAAAAACAGCAAAAAGGATTCAAAAGACATCAGCTACGAAGAAGTTGTTTAAACATTAATAGAAATTAAAAAAATCATTCAGATGAACATATTCCAACAGCTATTTGGCGCGGGGCCATCGGTCGATCTGGCCGGCATCATCAAAGAGGGCGCCCTATTAGTAGACGTCCGGACACCGGGCGAGTTTGCCGCGGGCCACGTTAATGGTTCTGTCAACATTCCCCTCGACAAAGTGAGTTCCCAGTTATCAAAATTTAAGAACCAGAAAAACATCATTGTTTTTTGCCAAAGCGGCGGGAGAAGCGGACAGGCAAAAGCTATCCTGGAGCAAAACGGGTTTACGAATATAGTGAACGGCGGCAACTGGAACAATGTGGCACAGTACTGTTAACTTAGCTTCATGGATGAATCAGTCAATTTAGCTTTTCAATTTGAGCCGGGCCTGATAAAGGAGATGGGAGAATCTGGCGAATTGCGGTCCTATAAAGATGGAGATATCATTATGGATTATGGCAAGTATATCCGAATGATGCCATTGGTCGTAAAAGGGACTTTGAAG
>JBEHXM010000221.1:0-3739 GCA_048498695.1 Bacteroidota bacterium | reverse complement strand
TGTTTTTGGAACAGGTTGCCCTGGCAATGGAAATTAAGGAAGGCATCAGGACAGGTGCAGCTACTTATGCTTCTACTTCTTTTCAATTGCTGAACCCCTTATTGCAGTTACTGATATTTATTTCGATCATCACCTATCTTTATTATTCTTATAAGCTCATCAACAATTTTTACAGGCGGTTGCAGCCTGTCCTGATGGATCGCTCTCGTTTGGAATTCCGCTGGCTGCGGCGCTTGCTAGCAGCAACCGCACTGCTTTGGGTGTTGTGGATGGCTTATGCTGCAGTCGATTATTTTGGCTACCGTAACCAATTGGGCATACATGTTTACTATCCCTTTTACATCTTTTTCCCCGTAATTATGATCTGGACTGCCGTTGCGGCTTTCTTAAGACCGCAAGTTGGCATCATCGTCCGGCAATCTCCAGCCCTCAAATCATCCTCTCCTGATGAACTAAGATCAAAGGGCGCCTGGCTCAAGAAGGTAATGAAAGCTAACCTGTATCATCAGGACCCGGAACTAAGTTTAAGCTCATTGGCTGAAAAGCTAGGACTAACAACTCATGAATTATCCCGGATTATCAATACCGTGTTCAAAAAAAGCTTTAATGATTTTATTAATGAATACCGGGTGCGCGATGCGGCAGCGAAAATGCAGGGCCCGGCTTATGACCATATCACTCTCCTTGGCATTGCCTATGAAGCGGGATTCAATTCCAAGGCTACCTTTAACCGTATATTCAAGCAAACGACGGGCAAAAGCCCTATGGAATATAAGGCTCATCTGAAAAAAGAGGTCTCATCCTATAATTTGAGGCGCCAACCTCAATTTGCAGCGATAATTTCGAATCAGGAAACCACACACAGTTGGTCTGATGGAAAATTAAATCGTAATTATATGTTTAGGAATTATTTAAAAATTGCATGGCGCAATATGCTGTATAACAAAGGTTACAGCGCACTGAATATTATTGGACTGGCCGCTGGTATGGCCGTGGCCCTCCTGATCGGTTTATGGGTAGCCGATCAATACTCCTACGACCGTTTTCTGCCTAATTATACACGGGCATACCAGGTAGAAATGAACCTGACCTCGCAGCACAATGGTACGTCCACTCAAACATCCATTGCACTTCCGCTGGTTGAAGTTTTACGGAAAGAGATCCCGGGAGTGCAGTATGTGGCCGAATCTGACTATCTGGGCAAGATGAACCACGATCTGTTGGTTGGCGAAAAAAAGTTGTACATGGGAGGAGGGGCCGCAGGCCCGGATTTCTTTAAAATATTTCAGTACCCGTTTGTTAAGGGTAATGCAAATTCTGCCCTCAAGGATATCTATTCTATTGTTCTGACTGAATCAACAGCCAAAGCATTGTTTGGTGATGCCGATCCGATGGGGAAATATGTGCGTTTTGATAATTCGCAGAACATGAAAGTTACCGGGGTGATAAAGGATATCCCTAAAAATGCTTCACTGCAATTCGGGTACCTTACGCCTTTTGCATATACAGAAGCAACCCAGGGTTGGATCAGGGATGGGCGAACCAAATGGACCTATAATTCATTTTCTGCCTATGTAGCGCTGGCGCCAGGAATTTCCTATGCGCAAATTGCACCGAAGATCAGGGACATTGTAAATAAAAGAAGCCCTGAGATGCGGTCGTCAAAACCTGAAGTTTTCCTGCATCCCTTAAAGGATTGGCATTTATACAACGATTTTAAGAACGGCAAAGTAGCCGGCGGATTTGTGGATTATGTGCGCCTGTTCAGCATTATAGGCATATTGGTATTGGCGATAGCTTGTATCAATTTCATGAACCTATCGACAGCGCGGTCTGAGAAACGGGCCAGGGAAGTTGGCGTCCGCAAGGCAATAGGTTCGGGTCGTATTGACCTGGTTTACCAGTTTTTGCTGGAATCTGTTATGATCACTTTTATGTCGTTCCTACTGAGCTTACTTTTTGTTCAGTTGGCTCTGCCATCATTCAATACATTAACAGGTTCTTATATCCATATTCCATATGGCAATATCGTTTTCTGGTGCATTATGGTCGCTTTTATCCTGCTCACGGGATTGGCAGCCGGAAGCAGACCCGCATTCTATCTGTCAGCGTTCAATCCTGTCAGGGTGTTGAAAGGAAGCATCCGCGCAGGTAAAGCCGCTACTTTGCCACGTAAAATATTGGTAGTGGTACAATTTACCTGCTCTGTTGCCCTGATCATCAGCACGGTAATTGTTTACCAGCAAATACAGTATGTAAAAAACCGCCCAACCGGATACAGCGCCGACAGGCTGGTAATGACAGATATGAACGGCGACCTTTATCAGCATTATGATGCTTTAAGAAATGAGCTGACATCTTCCGGACTGGTGGAGAGCGTTGCATCGTCCACATCCCCTGCCACACAGGTTTACAGCCATTTTTCACTGCAGAAATGGCCTGGCAAAAACTCCGGAGATGAAGAGGTGAATATTGGCGCCATATGGGTGTCGGACAATTATTTCCAAACTCTGGGAATGACACTGGCGGCTGGTCACGGTTTTTCGACCGATCCGAAACGCGACTCACTGAATGTAATCGTGAATGAAGCCACTGTGAAGCGTATCGGGCTTAAGGACCCGGTCAATCAAATGATAACCTGCAATTTCAGCGACAAACCGGTAAGGATTATCGGCGTGGTAAAAGACGCTTTGATGGAATCGCCCTATACACCCGTAGCGCCACTTGTTTTCGGCCATAACCCATACGGCTTTGTGATCACTTATAGACTACCAAAAAATGCGGATATTCATACTACAATAGAAAAGATAGGAAAGGTGTTTGAAAAATATAACCCGGCCTATCCTTATCAATATAAATTTATAGATGCTGAATATGCCAGTAAATTTAACCTGGAGGTGCTGGTGGGGAAACTGGCGGGCATATTTGCCGCACTGGCTATATTAATTTCCTGCCTGGGCCTATTTGGCCTTGCTGCTTACGTAGCTGAACAGCGCACCAAGGAGATTGGTATCCGGAAAGTGTTAGGGGCGTCTATTATGCAGGTGTGGATGCTGTTGTCGCGCGATTTTGTGGTGCTCGTGGCTATCAGTTGTGTTATTGCTTCGCCTGTTGCGTTATACTTCTTGGAGAATTGGCTAGAAAAATACAAATACCACGTCAGCATTGGTTTAAGCGCATTTTTAGCGTCAGGAGTTGCGGCTGTCATTATTACCCTTTTTACCGTCAGTTTCCAGGCTATAAAAGCAGCCCTTGCGAACCCGGTAAAAAGCTTGAGGAGCGAATAAAACCGCTTCTTGACTCAAAAAGATATTGGGCTATATATGAGATTTAGTTGAAACCAATTATGTAAAGCGTTCTGGGGTGAGATCCGGAGCGCATTTTTTAAGCGCAATTCAAAATCAGACAGCCAAATGTTCGTTATTGTTACAATCTCTATAATATCAAATTTATAATCTTTTATATGTCAATATATTAATAAATTGGAACAGCAATTGAATCAATTAACAACTTGAATTCCTATACATTCCATATTACCCTTTATGATCTGTTCTTTTTCGGAATGATCTTCATCGGGCTGAATTTTGCCCTGTTATTGGCATTTACAAAAAGCAATACCCGAACTGCAAACCGTTTTCTGGCCCTGGCTTTGCTCACCATGATCTTATGGATGATGCGGATACTGGCCATTGACACCGGGCTGCAAACCTACCTTCCTCATTGGGACCGGTTGCCTATG
>JBEHXM010000220.1:0-3899 GCA_048498695.1 Bacteroidota bacterium | reverse complement strand
GTAATGGCAAATAAAAGAACTGACTTCGTTCACTCAACAGAATCTGAACCGCACCGTATCAGAACTAAAAAAATCTTAAGGGAGTTCCCGGAACTAAGAAATCTCATTGGAAAGAATCCCTTTACTATGGTAGTTATTTTAGGTCTGGTGGGATCAATGATAGCTGTGGGCTGGTTGGTTCGCGATCAGTCGTGGTGGGTAATCTTTGCTGCCGCATATTTGTTTGGCGCTTTTGTAAATCACGCATTATTTGTAATGATACATGAGTGTACACACCATTTATTATTTAAAAATGGGTTGGCCAATCGCTGGGCAGCCATTATTGCCAATCTTCCGCACATTATGCCAGGTGCCATTTCGTTTGAAAAATATCACCTAAAACATCACTCTTTCCAGGGTATTCATGAGTTGGATGCCGACCTGCCCAATAAATGGGAAGCGAAAATGATCAACAATTATTTCATAGGTAAAGTAATGTGGCTTTTGTTTTTCCCGGTATTCCAGGCTACCAGAGTGTCCAGGTTGAAAGAGATCGATTTTTTTGACGGATGGGTACTGGTAAATATTGCTGTTCAGGCAGTATTCACCGCTGCTATATGGTATTTTATCGGATGGCATGCCGTTGCGTTTATGTTTATCAGTTTCTGGTTCTCAATAGGTCTTCACCCAGTAGGCGCACGCTGGATACAGGAACATTATTTAACTTTCCAAAGCGAACAAGAAACTTACAGCTATTATGGCGTATTGAATATAGCCGCTTTTAATGTAGGGTTTCACAATGAACACCACGATTTTCCATCAATTCCATGGAACAGGTTACCCCAGATAAAGAAAACCGCGCCTGAATATTATGATACACTGCTTTATCATAAATCATGGACCAAATTATTTTTCCGGTTCCTGTTTGAAAAAGAAATATCCCTTTTTAACAGGATAATCCGTAAGGAAAGAGGTAAAGTAGCATTGACCGATGTTTCTAAACCTGATATGGAAATGGAGTTAGAACTACAGCACCAGGACTAAGTTCCAAATCAAAAAATATTTAGCGATAATGAAAAGGCTCCTATGGAGCCTTTTTTAATTTCTTGATAATTTTTATAAACAAATGAATCCAACTTCGTTGGAGATTTGGCTGGTAACTCATTTACATCTTTATCAAAAAAACAACACTTTCTCTTGCAATTTTAAACTCTGTTTAATTATATTTGCTAATATTTTTAGCAATATGGACGAAATAACAACAGCAGATCAGCTATTAATTTTTAGCAGATATATCGGACAGCAGGTAGTCATCAAGAGCTTACTGAATAACGGGAACGAAACCATCGGCACACTAAAAGGCATCCGGCAAAATGCTTTATTGGTTGATATTGATGAGGTAAACCGCTGGATACCTTTGAATGATAACTTTAAAGTATGCGAAGTGCGGTTGTTGCTGAAGCCTCTGAAAAAGCTGACCACCTCCATTATAAAGACTGCTAATGATCTGCCGGTCCAGGCATTTATTACCCCTTATTATCAGCAGCTGGGATTTGATATGCCGGTATTTATAGCCCCGGGGCATAGCTGTAATTGCAAATATATACACGAGCTTGACCTCGCCGATTACCGTACCCCTGCCGAAATTTACACTACGAATGAGCTGATCCTGGTAGCACAGGGCTCATAGTTTGATCCTTTTATAAAATATATCATCTGTTCGCGCCGTTTCTAAAACGGATCGGGCATTATTGAAATTTTTTAGTTTTCTTTGCCTGATTTTTGTCAGGCAATAAATGAGCAGCTCCAGGAAAATAAAGATCATATTACCCATCGTCGTTATCCTGTTTTTCGGGGCTTATGCCAGGCACCGGTATACCGAGCATCAACTGTATATACCCGGCCATCTGCAAGATAAAGAGATGGACGAAACATCCGGCATAGCAGCATCAAGCCTGAACAAGGGTATTTATTATGTTCATAATGACAGCGGCGATACCAGCCGGTTTTTTGCCATCACACCTGATGGAAGGTTAAAATCTGTAATTTATTTTAAAGGGGATGCCAGCATACAATACGGTGTAGAGGATTGCGAGGATATAGCCGTAGGCCCCGGCCCTGTTAAGGGAAAAAGCTATGTGTATATGGGTGATATCGGCGACAACCATGGGTGGCGTTCGCATATTACCGTTTACCGGATGGAAGAACAAAAATCATGGGTAGGTGGTAAAGACAGCATCCTGAAAGCAAATGCAGTGCCGGTACATTTCAGATACCCTGACAGTCCGCGTGATGCTGAAACGTTAATGATAGATCCTATCGAAAAGCTCTTTTACATCGTTTCCAAACGGTCTGATTCGGTAACCGTTTACACTGCGCCTTTAAGTTATAAGGCTAACGATACTGTAACGCTAACCAAACGCACCAAGCTATATTTCAATGGTTTCAGGCCCTTTAAATGGATCACTGCCGGGGATATCTCAAAAGACGGGCAGCAAATACTTTTAAAAGATTACGTGAAAGTATATTACTGGAAGCGTGAGAACAACGAGCCTATCTGGAAAGCCATGCAAAGGAAGCCTCAGGAACTACCCTACCAGCAAGAAAAACAGGGCGAAGCTATCGGCTTTACTCCTGATGGCAAAGGTTATTATACCACCAGTGAAGGCGTCTTTGCGCCCATCTATTATTACTCAACCCCGGGTAATTAAGTTCGTAAACGAACAACTGTGTCCGCTTACGGTACAAATCAAACAAGGAATTTAATCGCAAATTATTTACTATCAATCAGTTAAATACTGGTACGATTTTTCCTATATTCATGTTGACCTTACAACCAACCTATGAAAAAATTAATATACGTACTGCTGCTTACATTAATCGGTCTCACGGCATTTGCGCAGGAGAAAAAACTGGATGCAATACTTAAAGACGAGGGCGTCCCCGGGATACAGCTACTTTACACCAAAGGCAATAAGGCAGAGGTCATCAACCTCGGCGTTATCGCAAAAGGATCATCTCAAAAAGTGACATCCAATACCATTTTTGAAGCAGCATCATTAAGTAAATCGGTATTCGCTTATGAGGTATTGCGTTTGTGCGATCGTGGCATACTATCATTAGATACGCCCCTGTTGCATTACATCGGCACTTACCCAAGGTTTGATCCAAACGACCCGCGCTATGCCAAAATAACCGCCCGAATGGTTTTACGCCATACTACCGGTTTCCCTAACTGGGGTGATGAAAACAGTTTAAAGCTGATATTTACTCCCGATAGCACATTCTCGTATTCAGGTGAAGGATTTTTGTATCTGCAGCGCGTAGTTGAAAAAAAGCTGGGCAAACCGCTGAATGACATCATGAAAGAAGAAGTATTCGGTCCGCTTAAAATGGAGAACAGCAGCTATGAGTGGACCAGCAAATATGATACGGTAGCGGCGTTTGGTAATAATGCAGAGCAGGTCAATCGCCATAAAAATCAAAATGCCGCATACAGCCTGCTGACCAACGCACATGATTATACATTATTCTTACAGGCAATCATTGCAGGAAAGGGTTTGAAACCAGAGACCCGCCAGATGATGTTTGAAAAGCAAAGCGCGGGCAACTGGTTTGGCCATACCGTAACCGAAGCTAATCAGCATATTAATTGGGCTTTAGGTTTTGGACTATCTGAAAATGAAAAAGGCAAAATGATATGGCACTGGGGCGATAATGGCGATTTCAAATGCTTTTACCTGGCCTATCCCGACAGGAACGAAACCTTGGTTTACTTTACGCACCATACCGACGGGCTGAATATTTTAAATGATGTGCTGACCTTAATTTATGGCAAGCAAACCTGGTGGCAACCGCAATGGCTGGGATATGGATATGAGGCACCGGTTTTGACAAAAGCTTTCCGTAATGAACTAAAC
>JBEHXM010000219.1:0-3922 GCA_048498695.1 Bacteroidota bacterium | reverse complement strand
CGGTTATCGACTTCCTGCCTTATAAAGTGGGTGCAAATATCCTGGATGAAATGAAAACGCCGCCAAATGCAATACCTGATGAATACGAGGTAACCTATCACCTCAAAAACAAAAAGACTGGCGAAACCAAGGTGATGAACGATAAGGACTACCTGAAAAGTAATATCTGGAAAGATAATAGCTGGGCTGTAGTGGGTAATCCGGAAAGTGTGCTGGTTAAAAAGGGGTTCGAGCCTAAAATAATGGACCTTTCTATACAGGACGCTCAGGGTAACGATTACACCAAAGAGCTGTTATCGAACCCTTTCTATAACCTCATTATTGTGGCGTACGATCTGGACCATACTGACAAACAAGCGCTCGGAAAGATGAATGCGCTGGCGCTTACTTTGGGGCAGAATTTTAATACCCGTACGGTATTACTGACCTCCAATTCGCCTAAATATGCAGAGGCCTTCAGCAAGGCGAATCATTTGGTAATGGAAATATATTATGCCGATGGTGTGCCGCTAAAAACAATGGTAAGGGCTAACCCCGGTATATTTTTGATGAAGAACGGAACCATCATCAATAAATGGCATTACCATTCCATGCCGAAATACGAAGACCTGGTAAAGCAATATTTACAGAAGTAATGGTATGATCAGCTACTTTCTCCGCAAGTTGGGTTATGGGCTGGCAGTAATGCTGGGGATAGTGGTCGTGGTTTTTTTCCTGTTCAATATTTTGCCTGTCGACCCGGCCAGGATGACGCAGGGCCAGCGTGCCGACGTGCAATCTTTACAAGCCGTACGCAAAGAGTTTGGGTTGGATAAACCCGTACCTGTACAGTTTGCTTATTACCTGAATGACCTTTCGCCCATAGGTATCCATGCCCGCAATGCCGAGGAAAAATTGCGTTACAATTATGTATCGCTGATTCCCATTTCAAAGGAAAAAACAATAGCACTGAAATGGCCTTATCTGCGCCGCTCATACCAAACACGGAAAGATGTGGCATCATTGCTTTTAGGCGTGATACCCAATACATTGGTACTGGCCACAACAGCGATGATATTTGCTATTATAATAGGTGTCTTCCTGGGGGTGCTGAGCGCCGTACATCAAAACACGTGGATTGATAAGTTCTCGATCGCATTTTCCACACTGGGTATATCAGCGCCTTCGTTTTTCGCGGGCATCATCATCGCCTGGATATTTGGTTTTGTACTGAACAAATACACGGGACTGAATATGTCCGGTAGCTTATATAGTTACGACCCATTTAAGGGCGAAGTAATTACCTGGCGCAATTTGGTACTGCCCATGGTCACCTTAGGATTGCGGCCGCTGGCCATTATTGTACAGCTTACCCGCAGTGCCATGCTGGATGTTTTGGGGCAGGATTACATCCGCACAGCGAGGGCTAAGGGCTTAGGTGAGCGGACGGTTATTTACCGGCATGCTTTAAAAAATGCGCTTAACCCGGTGGTAACCGCTATTGCCAATTGGTTTGCCTCCTTACTGGCAGGCTCCTTTTTTGTGGAGTATGTGTTCGGTTATAACGGTTTGGGCAAGGCCACAGTGGATGCGCTGGAAATGTCGGATTTTCCGGTTGTAATGGGATCTATCCTGTTTATTGCATTTATTTTTGTGGTGATCAATATTTTGGTGGATGTAATCTATGTTTGGATCGATCCGAGGGTTAAGTTGACTTAATAGATATGAAGATATTTCTGATCGGTTTTATGGGCAGCGGCAAAACTACTTTGGGGCGTAAACTGGCCTCGAAGATGGGTTATGAATTTATTGATCTTGACCATAAACTGGAACAGCAGGTGGAGTTGAGCATAGCCGAATATTTTTCTTTTTTCGGCGAGGATGCGTTCCGTAAACTGGAATCAACGGTGCTAAAAAAAACGCCGTATCCTGAAAATGTAGTTATCTCCACCGGGGGCGGACTTCCATGCTATTTTGATAACATGGATTGGATGAAGGCCAACGGTAAAGTGGTTTACATCAAGCTATCGCCCAAAACTTTAGCTGACCGCCTCGAAAGCGGCAAAGAGGAAAGACCGCTATTGCAGGATAAACACGGCGCCGATCTGATCACTTTTATACAGCAAAAATTGACTGAAAGGGAGCCTTTTTATTCGCAGGCAAATATTATAGCGGATGGATTGAGTTTGACAGCGGAGAAATTGGAGCAGGTATTACAGACTAAGGCCATTTAGAATAGCTTACTCTATTATCAAGAACAGCCAGAATATTAATCCGCCCTTTAGTTAAGCTATAGAAAACCGATAGTTGTTTGCTTAGTACTGCACGATGAATATTTTTATTTGTTGAACTCTTGGGATAAAGTTTTGGAAAGGTAATTACAACTTTTTCGAATGATTCGAGCAGTTTATAAAAATTATCAATTTCTTTTTGTGAGAAATCACGTTGAAGATATTTTTTAATGGCAAAAGAATCAGAGATTGAGCGTTCAGTCCAGTAAATGGATAAAGAAATATCTTCATTCATTTTTCAATCTGTTCCAGAATGTATCAGAGGAAACAACATTGCCATTTTCGACATCTTCTAAACCTTCATTAATGTGTTGGCGCTGGTTTTCAGTCAAGGTATCCCACCAGTCTTTTTCAGATTTTGATTTTCTTAATCCATCCAGCACAGTAAGCATATTTACATCAGATAGCTGTTCAATCCACGCTATTAGATCTGTTTTTGTTTTCTTTATTTCTGCTACTGACATTTTTAAGCCGTTTATACAAATTTAAATAACTTTACCTCAAATAAACCGCATCCTCTTTTCCTTCTTCGTTCAAAACTACATCCACATGCTCTTTTAATACGGTAGAAAGGGCCACGCCGGCAAAATCGGTAGTTACAGGAAAGCTTTTGTGGTTGCGGTCGATGAGTACGACGGTGCGCAGTTTTTTCAAAGGCACATCAAGGAAAACGCCAAAGCCATAGGCTAGCGTTTTGCCGCTGTTCAGTACATCGTATACAATGATCACCACTTTGTTATTGCAAACTTGTATATCGGTATCAATCTTTGCCCTCAGGCTGGTGCTTTGCTTGTCCAGTTCGATGGTAAGCAGGGTGCTTTTAAAGGGAGCGATCTTATCCAGTATGGCCTTCAGCCGCTCGGCTATGTAATTGCCTTTCGGCAAGATGCCGGCAATAATGATCTCTTTTTCATCAAAATTATCTTCCAGCAGCTGGTAGGCAATACGATCTATCTTTTGCGCTATCTGGTGCTGGTTTAATATGAGGATCTTTTTTTCCATTTCGTTGTAAAATTGTAAGGTTGGAAAGTTGAAATGTTTTGACCATCCGTAAAACTCATTGTAAAGATATAAGCAACTTTATAACATTCAAATTTTTGAGGCTTACAACAAAAAATTATGCAGGAACTTTCCAACCTTACAACTTTACAACTTTACAACTTTTCAACAAGGCTAAGCCTTCGCGTAAGGATAATACACAAAATTTGCCCCTTCAGGAACCACTACAAACAGGCACATGAAATCATTCGGATTTTTGTATGATTTCAGGAAACGTCCTTCCAACTCTTTTTTGATCACATTATGTTCTTCAAACTCTTCCAGTGTTGAGGCATTGATGCTCCATTCAGTATTCAGTTCGTGACGGTCCAATATCGGCTCACCTAATTTAACCTCATGCTGGTGGGCTATAAAGATCGGGTAATTTGAAAGTCCTTCTACCATAATTTCAACCGCCACTTCGCGCATGGACTCGTTGTAAAGCTTCAGGTCTTTCTCCAGGCTCAGCAGCGGGCTTGGCTGTTTCTTATCTTCGTTATGGTGCTCGTTAAGCAGTTCTTCGGGGTCCATTACTTTCAATTCTAATCTCTAATTACCAAGTCTCTAATCTCTAACAATACCACATTTTCCACATGCTGGGTATGCGGGAACCT
>JBEHXM010000218.1:0-4088 GCA_048498695.1 Bacteroidota bacterium | reverse complement strand
TAAATGCAAATATCAGTTATCGCTATGATCTTGACCAGTTTGAAAACATGGATGATGATGATAAATCCTACGTAATACCTTCTGTTGTGTTTTACAAACAGGATAAATTCGACTCCTACAGCATCGGTCTGCAATATAAAAGACGCGGCGTTAATGTGGGTTTATCCTATCGTAGTGGTGCACAGACAGGTCCGAGCGCGGTGGTATTGTCCCTCATATTTGATCTGTTCATCAACAAGGAAGGCGGCGAAAAATTGCGTTTTGGATTCAGTCACGATGCAGCAGTACAGGGCCTTACTTATGGCAACACGGCAGGCAGTACCGAAGGCAGTATAGGTTATGAAACCACTTTGCCATCAAGCGGTGATGGCTCTTCGGCACCACGTTTTGAAGGTGCAAGACGCTGCTATGAATTTTATTGATCCATTTAGCCGGGAACGATCTGTAGTTGCCGTATCTTTAATGCTGATATGGAAAATATAAAAGAGCCGGTATCAACCATACAGGCAAAAATTGACAGATCGCACTACCGCACGGTTATAACAACCAATAACCACAGCTTTGTTACTGACGAGCCCTTGAAAGCCGGCGGAACAGATACCGCACCAAGTCCGCAGGAATTACTTTTGGCCAGTTTAGGCGGATGCACAGCCATTACATTAAGAATGTATATCGACCGTAAAATGTGGGTAGTTGACAATATAACCGTGAATGTTGAACTGTTTGAAATTGACGGGGCCAAATTAATAGAGCTGCAATTAGGTTTTGAAGGTGAATTATCAGATGAGCAAAGAAAGAGGCTGGTACAAATTGCCAACGCCTGCCCTATTCATAAAATGTTGACGGGAACAACTGTTATCCAAACCAGCCTGAAATAGATATTTAACGAAAAAAGCATCCCGGTATAAACCAGGATGCTTCAATCACTCTAAAACAATCACCTCTAAATTAGAAGTATCTTTAATAATTTATGTTGAAAAATATAATTATTGACTAACTCTAATAATTGGTCAAATATACCAAATTAACAACCTGCTTAATTATAAGAACATTCTTTTTGACCTGAATGTGACAGGCGATCAGTACTTTAAGCCTTTTATAAAGATATCGATCAGTAGCAGCCGCTTTTTATGAATTTCATCCAGATGTTCTTTACGCGGGAAGCTGTTCTTTTTGTGATAACCTGCAGACCCAACCCTCACACCATGTAAAGCATCAAGCATCAGATCGACAATTTCACGCGGGTTATCAACCGGTTTAATTTTTCCGCGTTCTGCTTCCGCAATGATGGCATTTCCCAGCATATCCATTTCAGATTGACGTATATGATCAACTATTTCCCAAATGGTGTCAGGCATATTTTGTTCGTTCAGCCTGATGAAATCAAAAAAATTATAATTATTAAGTATGAAGTCGTGATGAGTATCGATCTGGAACACAAATGCTTCTTTAAGATCGGTAATGCCGGTTATTTTATCTTCTAAAAGTTTCAGGTAATCATTGGCCAGTTTGCGGGTTACTGCGATATACAGCTGACTTTTATCAGGAAAATAGTAATAAAGCAGGGCTTTTGACATCGACAGCGCCCCCGCTATCTCGTTCATTGTTGTTTTGGAGTACCCGTAATGCAAAAATTGCTGGTAAGCCGCTTCTAAAATTTTTTCCTTTTTTATATCCTGTTGGTCACTTCCTGCGCTCATTTAAAAAGCAAATTAATTATTGACAGACGATTCCTGACTTTTTTAACAAATCTATCAAATATTCTATACATAATAATGTCATATTTACGCTTATAGCACCTGTGCTTCTAAGCAGATTTAATCAGGATAATACCTGAGCCAATAACCAATATATCTTCTAACGCTCCTATCAATGGATCATGGAAGTGACTCTTTTTAACGATTGCTTTCCTCAAAAAATAACTGCCGAATGTACTTCCAAAAGCAACGGCAGCACCAAGAAGGCCGCCAATTAAAGCATTATTGTTGTTTGCTTTAAAAATAGTCGCCCCGGCCAATCCTCCGGACAGGCATCTCCCTATTATGCCACCAGCTTCTATTCTGTTTGGTATAAAAGGCAATTTATCCCCTACCAGTTCACCCGCAGCAAAAATTTTTAATACTATACCCGCCTTTTCTGACCGCATAAATTTTAATGGTGAACCTGACAAGCTTTTTGACGGATGCTTATTGAGTATTTGATTAGCTATCAAAGGCGCCGAGCTTGTACGCATACCCGCTAACACACCCAGGCTTAAAGCCTGCCAGAATGGTTTTGAAAATCTTGTTTGCATCATTCAATAACCTGTTATAACACCAGTTGTTTTGCTGTGCGTTAAATCAATCTATTGAATTTGTTGTTATCCAATAAACACTACCTATGAGAAATAATAAAGATAATTTGTTGGGCGAACTTGGAAGCGCAATAGGAAAAGGTTTATTAGCGGGGTTAGCCGGAACGGCGGCGATCACGCTATCGCAAATGATAGAGATGCACATTACCAAGAGAAAACCAAGTGAGGCGCCTCTAAAAGTAGTTCAGCAAGTCACCAATGTTAAGCCCGTGAATAAGGAGGCTAAAGAAACAGTTTCACAGGAAATACATTGGGCCTACGGAACTTCGTGGGGGATAGCCCGCGGGATTATAGGATTAACCGGGTTAAAAGGGTTACCGGCAATTGCGGCACATTTTACTGCGATATGGGGTACGGCTATATTCATGCTGCCCGCATACAAGGCCGGACCGAAAGTAACCGAAGAAGAGCCAAAGGCTATTGCTATTGATATGATGCACCATGCTGTTTATGCGACAGCCGCTGGCCTTGCCTATGATGTGTTGGACAGCGGAAGCAGGCAGGAACGAAAGTTTAATAAGCTAATCGATAAATTGAACCTTAAGAGAGTTATCAAAAAAGCAAAAGCATAAAAAAGCCGCCCCATAATCAGGGCGGCTTTGAAATATGTAGCCTGCTTAAACCATTTGGCTTACTTCCAGTTCTTTCACTTCTTTATCGGAATCGGTTTCCTTCGTCTTAAATAATCTTGATTTGATACGCACCCTGATGATATACATACACGGTACCAGTATCAAGGTGATGATGGTTGCAAAACCTAAACCAAATATCATAGTCCATGATAATGGTCCCCAGAAAGCTACGTTATCGCCACCAAAATAAATGTGTGGTTCAAATGAGCTGAATAATCCCCCGAAATCTATATTGAAACCAACCGCTAGCGGAATCAGGCCTAATATAGCCGCTGTTGCGGTTAATAATACAGGTGTCATACGGGTGCGTGCAGCTTCCACTACCGCATCATGCAGGCTCGCTCCTTCGCTGATAAGCATATCTGTAAACTCGACCAGCAAAATACCGTTCCGGACGACGACACCGGCCAGTGCGATGATACCAACCCCAGTCATTACGATTGATATGGTCATTTTGAATATGGCTACGCCAAGGAATACGCCGATAATGCTGAAAAATATCTCGCTCAAAATGATCAGTGTTTTTCCAATCGAGTTGAACTGTGCCACAAGGATAATAAGTATCAAACCAAATGATATTAACAAGGCGGTACCTAAGAAGGTTGCTGCTTCCGCCTGGTCTTCCTGCCCACCACCCAGACGGATAGATACACCCTCGGGCGCTTTGTATGTGTTGATTGCCCGCTGTATGGCTGCATTAACCTCGTTGGCATTGCTGGTTTTCAGCACGTTAGATCCCAGTGTTATAATACGGCGCTGTTGCTTATGGTTAATATTGGCGTAAGTATTGGTATACCTGATATCTGTGAATGCCGATATAGGAACCTGGCGTATCGCACCGCCTGTTGCCAAATCCCGATAGGTGATCTTCAGGTTGCGGATAGCTTCGAGATTGTTGCGCTGATCTTCCTGGGACCTGACTGTAATCTCATAGTTATCCTCCTTGGTATTCCTGAAATCTGAAGCTTTTGCCCCGAATATGGTAGCTCCCAAAGCCTGGTTTATTTGGTTGGTGGTTATACCTTCACGGTTAGCACGCTCCCTGTTAATATCAAATACGATCTCGGGTTTATCTGCCTGCATATCTGGCACAAGACATTCTA
>JBEHXM010000217.1:0-4174 GCA_048498695.1 Bacteroidota bacterium | reverse complement strand
GGGTAACGACTGGCTGGCAGCAGGTCAGCATATCCAATTGTTTACACACACCTGGACAGGTACCACCCAACAGGTGCAGGATACCTGGACCGACCTGTACAATGGCGTAACCAAGATCAACTTTATTTTAAGTGTGGTGAACGGGCTTAGTCCGGCGCCGCCTACCTTGCCTAAGATCAATGCCGAATTAAAATCACTGCGTGCCTTGTATTATTACTGGCTGATGGACCTGTACGGCAATGTACCGCTGGTAACAGACTTTGCCACCAACCCGAACTCCATTAAGAACAGCTCGCGTAAAGAGGTATATGATTTTATTGAAAAGGAATTGAAGACCAATCTTGACCTGCTGACTACCGATAAAAGTGTTACTACCTATGGTCGCATGAACCGCTATGTCGCGTTCTGTATATTGGCTAAATTGTACCTCAACTCAAAACAATATGTAGGCACTACACGGTATCCGGATTGTATTGCGGTGTGCGATTCGGTGATCAATGCAGGCTATAGCCTGGAGCCAAACTATTTTGATAACTTCTCTCAAAATAACCAGAGTTCAAAAGAGAATATTTTTGTAGTACCATTTGATCATGTGAATATCGGCGGTAACAATTTCGCAGCCCAGACACTGCATTATCAAAATGACCTGAACTACCAGATATTAGGTGGCGGCTGGAACGGATACTGCATAAATGCTGAGTTTTACGGGCATTTCGATACCACATCTACCTACTCGGTGAAAGGTAAAAATACCTACCGTACCTATAACGATGCACGTAGTGGCCAGTTTATTATCGGGCAGCAGTATGCCGAATTTGCTACCTACCCGCCGAATGCCAATGTATTATCCTCAAGCACTGATCCGTCTTTAGCTATAATTGATAAGCAGACCGGTAAAAAACTTTCTTTTTATCCCGACATAAAGGAAATAAGCAACCCGGCCGACACCTTCAGGCTGGCAGGATTACGCGGTGTAAAATACTGGCCTAACCCTGGCGTACAAACCAGCGAGGATAATGATTGGGCGATCTTCCGCCTGGCCGACGTTCTATTGATGCGGGCGGAAGCATCCCTGCGCAACGGAAGCGCATCAGCAACTGATCTGGGTTATGTAAACCAGATACGTATGCGTGCTTATGCCGGTGTGGCCAAATACCAATGGACAATGGCTGATCTGACGCTGAATAATATTTTCTTTGAACGCGGCAGGGAGTTGGCATGGGAAAATTTCAGGAGACAGGATTGTATCCGTTTCGGAACTTTTGCCAACGCCCGTAAGCCACAAAAGCTAAAGGATGCGGATGATCACTGGCAGATATTCCCGATCCCGACCCTGCAGCATACTACTAACCCAAACCTGGTGCAAAATCCAGGCTATACAGCTTTCTAACGTTGATTTTTTGATTAGTTACTCAAGGGCAGCATTATTTTATGCTGCTTTTTGAGTTATTTAGGGATATGAAACAACACTTATACTGTTTATACATTTTGGTTGCGATAGCCTCGCTAAGTTGTAATAAACATACTGTGCCTGAAGGCCCTCCGCTGTTTCAGCAGCTTACAGGTGATCAGACAGGTATCCTGTTTAATAACAAAGTGGTGGATGATAAAAACCTTAACATATTTAATTTCAGGAATTTTTATAACGGTGGTGGTGTTGCTATCGGTGACATAAATAACGATGGCAAGCCGGATGTTTTTTTTACTTCGAACGAAGGAAAAAATCGCTTATACCTTAACAAAGGTAACTGGAAATTCGAGGATGTTTCAGAAAAAGCCGGAGTAACCGGCATTAACAACTGGCATACCGGCGTTGTGATGGCTGATGTGAATGGCGATGGATGGCTCGATATTTATATTTCAAACAGCGGTAATTTTGACGGTACTAAAAGCGCCAACGAATTATACATCAACCAAAAGGATGGTACTTTTAAGGAAATGGCCCATCAGTATGGGCTGGATGATACAGGCATCGGCACCCAGGCTGTTTTTTTTGATTATGACCATGATGGCGACCTGGATTGCTTTATCCTGACCAATAGTTTCCGGCCTATCTCGAGTTTTGATTACCACCCGGGCATGAGGAACGAGCGGAGCAAAAACAATGGGCAAAAACTTTATCAGAATAATAACGGTCATTTTGTAGATGTAAGCGCAAAAGCAGGTATATACGGCAGCGAAATAGGCTTCGGTCTCGGTGTAACCGTAGGTGATCTGAATGACGATGGCTGGCCGGATATTTACGTTTCCAATGATTTTTTTGAGCACGATTACTTATATATCAATCAGCACAACGGCACTTTTAAAGAGCTGATCAAATCCTCCATGGGACACGTCAGCCTGGCATCTATGGGTTCTGATATGGCCGATATCAATAATGACGGGCACCTGGATGTATTTACTACCGATACTCTTACCCAAAATGATTCTCGCTTAAAAACTACCACAAAATTTGATAACTACGATGTGTTCAACGCCAAACTGCAGAACGATTTTCATCATCAGTATGAAAAGAATTGTTTGCAGTTAAATAATGGCGACGGAACGTTTAGCGAGATAGCCGACCTGGCAGGGGTAGAGGCTTCAGACTGGAGCTGGGGTGCGCTAAGCTTTGATTTTAATAATGATGGCTGGAAGGACATTTTTGTTTGTAACGGAATAAGCAAAGATCTCACTGACCAGGATTTTTTGAACTTTTTTGGCGACGAATCTACCAGGAAGAGTGTTGAAAAAGGCGGCTTCAATTACAAAAGCTTTATTAATATAATGCCCGTTACTCCTATATCTAATTATGCCTTTGTCAATCAAAAAAACCTCGCATTTAAAAACCGGAGCCAGCAGTTAGGGCTTGCCGCACCCAGCTTTAGTAATGGTGCAGCCTACGGCGACCTGGATGGCGACGGCGACCTGGACCTGGTAGTGAATAATGAAAATATGGAGGCCTTTGTTTATCGCAACATGACGTCGGAGCGGCATTTGGGTAATTATTTAAAGGTTCAGTTAAAAGGAGCAACTCCCAACACCTTTGGGGTGGGCAGCCGGGTCACCATCTACACAAAAGGGCAGAAGCAGATGCTGGAGCAAATGCCGGGCCGGGGTTTTGAAAGCAGTGTGGAACCGGTGCTGAATTTTGGTTTGGGAAACAATACTTCGGTTGATAGCCTGGTGGTTTGGTGGCCAAATATGAAAAGTGAGGTAATTACACATGTAAAAGCAAATTCAACCATTGTTTTAAATCAAACAAATGCTAAAAAGGCTGTGCAGTTGCCGGTTAAACCCGCGCATCCTGTTTATACAAATGTCACCTCATCTGTCATATCAGGTAACATCGCTCATAAAGAAAATAATTACATTGATTTTGACAATGAGCGTTTGACCCCTAAAATGCTTTCAACTGAAGGCCCCAAGCTGGCTGTAGCTGATGTAAATGGCGATGGTCTGCAGGATTTTTTTATGGGAGGAGCGGCTAATGACACTGCTAAATTATTTATACAGCAAAAGGACGGTACTTTTAAACAAAGCCCGCAGTTTGCATTCGCCCAGGATAAGGATAATGAAAGCGTAGGTGCCGAATTTGCTGACGTGGATAATGATGGTGACTTGGACCTTGTAGTGGCGACAGGCGGTAATGAAGTACATGATGCGGCATCCTATTTAACAACCCGGCTGTATCTTAACGATGGCAAGGGGAATTTCACCCGCAGCTTTAAAGGGTGGCCTATTTTAAATCTGAATGCTTCCTGCGTAAGATGTAATGATTATGACGGCGACGGAAAAATTGATGTGTTTATTGGAGCAAGAAGCGTACCCGGAATATATGGCAAAAGCCCCTCCAGTGTTTTGTTAAGAAACATGGGTCAGGGTTCATTTAAAGATGTCACCGCCAGTGTTTGCCCCGAGTTGCAACATTTGGGAATGGTTACCGATGCACAATGGGCAGATATAGACCATGACGGGAAAAAGGAATTAATTGTAGTAGGTGACTGGATGCCGGTCACTATTTTTAAATATCAGGGCACTCAGCTAAAAAAGATAAAGGAAATATCCAATTCATCGGGCTGGTGGAATTCCCTTACCATCGCCGATGTTGATGGAAACGGAACACTTGACCTGATTGCGGGTAATAACGGGACAAATAGCAAAATCAGGGCTGACAAAGATCATCCGGCTAAAC
>JBEHXM010000216.1:0-4221 GCA_048498695.1 Bacteroidota bacterium | reverse complement strand
CATGCCTGCACGGGTATAACCAACCGGGCGGTTTTTGGTGTATTGTACCTGCCTGAAAACAACCACGGTGCCGATGATCAAAGTTGCCGAAACAGTGAACTGTAGTACAACCAGTATTTTACGCGGTAAGGAAGCCAGGCGACCGGCACGGAAAGTACCCTTAAGTACTTTTACCGGCTGAAATGATGACAGGTAAAATGCAGGGTAACTGCCTGCAATTACACCGGTAAATATGCTAAACAATATCCCGATGATCCAAAACACCGGGCTCGACCACAGGATGGTCATTTGCTTATCAGCAACCTGGTTAAACCACCCTAAAGTGAGTTGTACCAGTATAATAGAAAACACAAAGGCAAACGCCGACACTAATAACGATTCACTGAAAAATTGTGTAATAAGCTGTTTGCGTAACGAACCTAATGTTTTACGGATGCCGACTTCCTTAGCCCTTTTCTCTGAACGGGCGGTGCTCAAATTCATAAAATTGATACAGGCCAGCATCAATACAAAGGTGCCGATGATGCCGAACATCCACACAAATTCTATATTCCCGCCTACGATCACCCCATTTTTAAACTCGGAATATAAGTGCCACTTTTTCATCGGGTGTACAAAGAGCGACGGTTTAAAGCTCAGGCTGAGTTTGTCATTTACTACAGTGAGGGCATTCAATTTGAGGTCTTTAATGCGTGCCGAAACTTTGTCGACGTCGGCATTGGGATTCAGTTGTGCAAAAATCTGCCATGAATTATTACCCCACTCTGCCATGTTGTTTTTTGTCCAGGGATTAGAAATCAGGTATAGGTCCCACGGAAGGATGAAGGCCATATCATTAAATGAGGTGTTGCGCGGAAAGTCCTCGTATACACCTGTTACTTTAATTACAATTTTATTATCCAGCTTAAGCACCTGGTTAATCGGATCAACGTTACCAAAAAGCGCTGTAGCCAATTTTTGCGATAATAGGATAGATGAAGGGTCTTTTAAACCGGCCCGTGTACCCTTCAGCATTTTAAGGGTGAGCATATCAGGTGCCTCGGCTTGCATGTAGTTGCCTTCTTGATTCAGCTTTTTGTCTTTGTAGGCAAGGATATGCCCCTGTGTCCAGGTCGACATTATGACATATTTAAAATCTTTGTTCGGGCCGGTATAATCCTCCCGTAGTTTTGGCCCCAGCGGCAGCGGGATCGAATTTTGGGTGCCGCGCTCGCCATTGAAAGTTTGGTGCTGCATTACCCTCACCAGGTGGTCATAGTTTTGAAAATATTTATCATAGGATACTTCATCCCAGATCCAGAGGCCGATGAGCATAGCCACCGCCATCCCTACCGATAGGCCTGCAACATTGATAAATGTATGCGCCTTGTTCTTCAACAAATTACGCCAGGCGATCTTTAGATAATTCTTGAGCATTGTTTTACGTTTTTTTGTTTTTACTGATCTCTGTCCTACTCCGTTTTTAAACTCTTTACAGGATTGGCTAAAGCCGCTTTAATGCTTTGATAGCTCACTGTAAGTAAAGTGATAGCCATGGCACCTATTGCCGTTAATGCAAATATCCACCAGGCCATCTCCGCATGAAATTGGTAATTCTGCAGCCAGTTGTGCATAAAATAGTAGGCTATGGGCGATGCGATCACCAAAGAAATGATCACCAGTAATATAAAATCCTTCGACATTAATTGCCATAAATTGAATACGGATGCTCCCAACACTTTGCGTACGCCGATCTCCTTAATGCGCTGCTCGGCCATAAAAGAGGCCATACCAAATAAGCCCAGGCAGCTGATAAAAATCGCCAGGCTGGCGAATGAGCTTGCCAGGGTACCTACACGTTCCTCATTACCGAATTTTTTAGCATATTCCTGGTCTACAAACTGGTACTCAAATGGCTGCGCAGGATTATAGGTTTTAAAAATATTCCCGATTTTAGTCAATGCATCAGCAGCGCTTATTTTAGGATTTATTTTTAGGAGTACAACACTGCTGGGATCTTTAGAAAGGAAATATATTGATGGCCTTACTTGTTCGTAGGGTGAATCGGTGATCATATCCTTTGCTACCCCGATTATTTTAAAGAAATTACCATAGTATTTGATGTTCTTCCCAACGGGATCTTTTAGCCCCATAAACTTTACAGCGGTTTCATTGATCACCACTGCAGCTGAATCAGATAAAAATGATCTCGAAAAGTCACGGCCTTCACTAAATTGCCAGCCGATTGTTTTACCGTAATCGTATGAAACATTGTTCTGTGGAAAATCAACACTCAGGTTAGGGTCTTTACCTTCCCACTCAACGGCGCTAGTGCTGCCGGCATTACCTGTAGGGGCTGAACCCGCTTCTGCCATTTCTGTTATTGCACCGCTATTGATCAGGCTTAATTTCACCGCGTCAAAATGCTTGTGGATATCATCAGTAACCATCGGCACGTAAACTAATCCGTTACGACTGTACCCCACCGGACGATTTTTTGCAAACTGTATCTGGCGGAAAACAACGATAGTGCCAATGATGAGTATGACAGATACGGTAAATTGCAGTACCACCAATACTTTGCGTGGCATAGCTGCAAAGCGGCCAACCCTGAATGATCCCTTTAATACTTTGATGGGTTTGAAAGAGGATAAATAAAATGCCGGGTAACTGCCGGTGATCAGCCCGGTTATTAAGCTGAAACTAATGGTTAACAGCCAGAATATGGGTTTGTCCCAAAGAATAGCCATTTGTTTATCGGCTATTTCATTAAAAAATGGCAGGCTGAATTGCACCAAAAGCAACGAAATAATAAAAGCTAATGCCACACACAATAACGATTCGCTAAAGAATTGGTAGATCAGCTGGCTGCGCAATGAACCTATGGCTTTACGTATACCTACCTCACGTGCCCGCTTTTCGGACCGCGCGGTACTCAAATTCATGAAATTGATACAAGCCAGTAATAGCACAAATATGCCGATGATCCCGAACAACCATACATATTGTATCCGGCCGCCGGTATTTATGCCATTTTTAAACTCATCGTATAAATGCCACTTTTTCATCGGAAACAGGAACAGCGCCGGTTTCTTTTTGGCCAGTTGTGTACTCACATGGTGCAGTTTTACGTCTCTGATCTGCAAGGAAACATTGTCAATATTTACGTTGTCTGCCAGTTCAACATAAATCGCCAGGAAATTAGGCCGCCATGGTTCGGTCATCTTATCCAGCTGATTAGTAGTGGCAAATAGCTGCCAGGGCGCCATAAAAGCAAGGTCGGCGAACGTAGAGTTTTTGGGCAGGTCCTCATACACACCGGCCACCCTTACCGCCGATTGATTGTCAAGCTTCAACACTTTTGACATTGGGTCAGCATCTCCAAAGTAAGCTTTAGCGGTTGATTGGGAAATGATTATTGACGAAGGGTCTTTTAACGCCTCCCTGCTTCCCTTGAGCATATTTAATGAAAGCAGATCAGGTGCCTGCGGTTCAAAAAATGCTCCCTGTTTGGTTAGCTTTTTATCGCCCAGGGTCAGGATATGGCCGTTTGTGCCGGTAGCCATTACTACCGATTTAAAGTCGCTGCCATAACTTTTACGCAACTCATTTGCCAGCGGGTAGGGCACCTGGAACCAGGTTTGCACCTGCCCGTTATTGGTTACGTTTTGTATTACCTGGGCTATGCGGTCATATTTTTTATTGTACTTATCGAAAGAAAGCTCATCCCATATCCACAGACCTATCAGTATCACTACAGCCATACCTACGGCGAGGCCGCCGATATTGATCAATGAAGAAATTTTGTTCTTAATGAGGCTTCTCCAGGCGATTTTTAAATTGTTCTTTATCATAATACCTTTGTTAAATGGTTCATTAGTTCAATTGTTCATTGGTAAAGCTGCCAACTGCTTACTCACTTCTCAAGCTCTTCACGGGATTTGCCAGTGCGGCTTTTATGGCCTGAAAGCTGATAGTGAGCAAGGTGATCATAACCATGGCTATGGCCGACAGCACAAATACTTCGGGACCTATAGTTATCCTGTAATCATATTTTTGTAACCAATCCCTAAGAAAATACAAAGCTACGGGCGACGCTATTATACAACTGAGGATTACCAATAGGATAAAATCGCCTGATAATAACATCCATACTTTTGTTATAGATGCACCTAACACTTTGCGGATAGCAATCTCTTTGGTGCGCTGTTCGGCTACGTAAGCTGCCAGACCAAACAATCC
>JBEHXM010000215.1:0-4326 GCA_048498695.1 Bacteroidota bacterium | reverse complement strand
GTGTAGCCTTTATATTATTTAGCCGTATAAAAGCAGAAGCAAGCCTGTCGAACTAACCCGCTTTAACACAGTACCCCGGGGTAATCCAGTGGATTTTTCCCAGCCCACAAACACTATAGCACCCACTGCAACCGTTTTTAAACCTTATGCCGTACACCTTTTTACCTTGCACCTAAAATGTTTTAATATTGCGTATGAAAATCATCTTCCCCTGCCTGGTACTCATCGTTGCCCTTGCCGCCTGCAGCAAAAGCAGCGACAGCAATACCATCAACACCACCCCCGAAGCCAGGTTCAGCTTCATGGGTGATTCGGCAGGCCCCGAAAAAGTGATTTTCACCAACCTCTCCACCACCAGCACGCCATACCGCTGGAGCTTTGGCGATGGCACCTACCTGCAAAGCAATGGGCATGACACCGTGCAGCATGCCTTCCCCGATGCAGGTACATATACCGTAACGCTCACCAGCTACTCCGCAACCGATTCTGCCTCTACCAGCCAAACCATAACCGTGCAGGCCGTAAAAACGCGCCTGCTGGGCCTTGGCTTTACCAGTAGCCCTGACAGCGCCCAAAATTACTTTATTGATACCCTGCCCGTTACCGTAGTGCCCAACCTGCGCGCCAGCGGCCCCGTTAAATACACCGTTGACCATGGCGACGGCACTACCGACACCAGCCTGCAGCACCTGTACACCGCCGGCCCCGGCGCCTACCACGTTAAGGTAAAAGCTACCAGCAAATACGGCGAGGACACCATAAGCGCCAACGTTCAGCTATTCACCCTCGGCCAAAACAGCTACGGCGGCATCATATTCCATATAGGGGCTGATGGCCACGGCCTTGTAGCTGCCGCCGATGCGGTTAGCACCACGCTATCCTGGGGCTGCAACAACTTCACCATTGGCGTAACCGACAGCACCCTCGGCAGCGGCCTCACCAACACCCAGCATATTATTGACAGTTGCGGCACCAACACCATAGCCGGCTACACCACCCAGCTAACCATTAACGGCTACACCGGCTGGTACCTGCCCAGCGTTATCGAGCTGCGCACTCTGGCGCCCATTACCGGCCGCAGCACCGCCGATGCCTACGTTACCAGCACCGAGAAAGACCAGCTTACCTACATGACCGACCTACCCGTCGGCACCGGAACCCCCGTTACCGCACCAAAGGACCCTAATGGGGCAACGGTAATGGTAATACCCATACGTGGATTTTAATAGAGCATATTTTGGTGACCGGCAGAAGGTTTTCATGGCATCGCCTGTTGTGTCACTCACTTCGGCGGTTGGGAATACTACGCAGCAACAAAGCCAGTCCGTCATGAAGAAGCAAATGCCTAACTTTTTATCCCTGACCCGCGACTACAAGAGCCATCTGCCCGAACCGCCACCATCGTGGCGAAGCAAATGCCCAGTCTTGAGCTTGGCTATTTGCTGTGGCCATCTGCCCGAACCGTAGCGTCATGCGAAGCAAATGGCTACTTTTTATCCCTGTCCCGCGACTGCGGGAGCCGTCTGCCCGAACCGCCATCGTCATGGCGAAGCAAATGTCCAGCCTCGCGCCTTGGCTATTTGCTGTGGCCACCTGCCCGAACCGCCACCTGCCCTACCGGCCTACCGGTACACCCGTTCGGACATTCAAAAAAAGAAAAACATTGATTGTCAAGATAATACAAGGGCACAGGTCCGGCCCAGTCCACTATTTTTTCCCGCAATCCGACATTGACGCACATAACAACACGATTAATTAGTTTATCAAAGAACTTTTAACGGGTTTGGAAAAGTTGTTCCGGCGAATATGGGACGATTAATTTACAGATTGCATCCTGTGGCCACTTGTAAATATAAAAAGCGGGAGATTGTTTCTAAGACACTAATCATAGCCTATGGTCTTTTTAGAGACACTTACGTAGTAATCTCTGTAAATTGTGATAAATGCAGATTTTTAAAAAAAGCGAGTGCTCATTCTTACGATAACAATTATGTTTTCAACTTTTAAAACCTTTATAGATAGTGCAAACATTGATCTGGTATTCCAATCAGGCAAATTATTGGATATATACGACGCACTTGGATTAGATAGCTCAACAACGATATCAAGGGATGTAATACTTGAGAAAATCGGATTACTGATACATAATAGTTGTATTGACGCTTCAGGGAATGGCCCTCTTGGTTTCAATATTTTCCAACAGATTAGAAATGCGATTGTTTACGAAATAGTTATCAAAGAAGTAAAGGGAAAAATATACTTGGATGTTCTTGAAAGGCTTCGTCATTCCATAAAACAAAATGACAGCTATCGACCAGTTGACGAGTGGCAAACTGGTATTAACTGGGCTTTGGCTTATCTTCAAGTTTCTGGAGAGCTAGAAAAAGACTTTGTCCGCGATTTGCGATATGAATACCCGCGTGAAACAGATACGGGCACGGCTATCAAGCGTCTATTATCAAGAGGATGTACTATAAGTTGGGAAGATGGTAAAATCGAAATGCTTGCTGGACAGGAAATCCTCAATCGACGCCTTACATTTCTAATAACTACGCTCGGTGGTATAAACATTATGAATGGCATCTTTAAAGGGGTACTGTCGAAAAATTATAACTACATGTTGCAGAGATACATTTTTTCATCTATCATACCATCTATTACTGATAATCGTAAACCAGCAGTCTCTTTCGGGTATATGTTGAACCTGGCGGCGAAAAATCCTACACTTTTTGTAATTAAACAATCGGAGCCACAGACCTATCATTCAATGTTTGCTGAATTTTTTGAAATCTGCACAGACTCTCTTAAAATATTAGATGTCCAGTCTTATAATCAATGGGAAAAAATACTCCGAAAACCTGATGCTTTAGTGCAAGCTATGTATGAATTGTCGTTGTTTGATGCCGCAACAAGTATTCCACAAAGCAATCCAAATCAAGAGTTGGAAATGCTTCCTTCTCTTTTCGCATGGGTGAATGACAATGAATTTGAAATAAAAGCGAAATTCACTGTAAACGAATATTGCATAGTGGTGAAAGCAATAGTTGAGTTGGCCGCCAATACCATCGGTACAGTGATAATATACGCTAGTGCTTTACATAAAAAATTAAAATCAATTAACATTACAAAAGAGAAAATAAATTATTTGCTTGATGTAATGTCACATCAATGTGATGCAGTAAACAAAAACTATCAACTTATCACAGATAGTAATGAGTTAAATGTAACTAAGCGGCCACTTGTAAAGCTGAGCCCTACAAAATTTATTTTGTATGATAAGAGCTGGAGTTGCCTTGGCTTTTTTGAATTCCTTGCCGATAAAACTAAAGAGGCATTTGACGAAGGTAAAGAACGTCAACACCGCCATACAGATCGGTTTATTGGGCTGGGTCTTGAGCAGTATTTATTCCAAAAATTTTCGGATAAGGGCATCTTTTTTATACCGGCAAGTTCAAAGATTTAAACAACAATGATGGCGAGTGTGATATGATTATTGAAGGGTCATCGGTTATTGTGATAATTGAAATAAAGAAAAAACAGCTATCTGCTAAATCTCGCACTGGTGACATGGCAAGTTTATTCCTTGACTTAGGCTCTTCGTTGCTACATGCTCAATTGCAGGCAGGCAAGGTTGAATTGTTGCTGAAGTCACGGGGTTTTATTGAAGTAACTCATGGAACAAACGCTAAAAAAATTTACTGGAGTAACAAAGAGGTAATAAGAATCACCGTAACCCACTATGATTATTTCGGGCTTCAAGATCGAATAACTGCTAAACAAATTCTCAAAACTTTCGTCGAAAGAAACATCAACCCTGATCCGTCATCATCGCAAGAAATCCTTGATGGATATAAAACTATTCAAAAGCACGCCAGTAACTGGGTCGCTCAATATAAAAATTTGGCAGAGCTTGACAAAGAATTTGCAGAAGACCCCTTCTATTCTTCATGGTTTTTAAGCGTCGGACAACTTTTACTGCTATTGGAAAATGCCAGCACAAACGATGACTTTATAAAAAATCTTGAAAAAACTAAGAGTATTTCTTTGTCTTCCAACAACTTTTATTACGAATATCTTTTTTGCGAAAATTTAGATAACCCCAGAAATAATATGGTATTTATGAATATTAAAAATAAAACTTGAAAAGGTCAGCGACTGTTTTCAAACTGAAATACGAGCAATTTTTGCGAATAATATAGTTGATAAAACAGGTAAGTTTATTTTAATTAGTTAAGCCTCAAAAAGTCTGTAATGCTGTGCTATCAAGGCAATTGGTGGGTATAACATGTCAAAAAGATTGCAAGCTATTTGAAAAAGTTGCAAAAA
>JBEHXM010000214.1:0-4414 GCA_048498695.1 Bacteroidota bacterium | reverse complement strand
AAATTCGGAACTAATGTAATTGCTCCGGACCAGGCTACAGCAAGCACGAAATGATAACGAAAAACACAGGCAATGCCGCGAGCAGCATTGCCTTAAAATTAACTGAATATGAAAAAGTTAACCACTCCCGGCAAAGTAAGTATCATCCTTGTGATACTCTTCCTGGCTACCTTATGGATATTGCCGATGTGGAAAATCGATTTGCGCGCCCCCCAGTATCCGGGCGGTCTATCTATGAAAATCTGGATCAATGATGTAAAGGGCGATGTTGATATTATCAACGGCCTAAACCATTACATCGGAATGAGCACCATCCATAAAAAGGATTTTCCCGAGTTTGTATTTCTGCCGACGACCATGATTGTATTTATGATTTTAGGCCTGATTGTATTGCTGACGAACAGAAAAACCGCCTTTTATATCTGGACTTTATTGTTCGCCTTTATCGGCATATTTTCATTCTATGATTTTTATAAATGGGAATATAACTACGGCCATAATCTTGACCCTGCGGCCCCAATTAAGGTGCCAGGCATGAGCTATCAGCCACCGCTCTTCGGCTATAAAAAGCTGCTAAACTTTGAGGTTCTTTCCCAGCCTGATATTGCCGGGTGGTTTTACATTGGCGCCGGTATGCTTTTGATGGGAATAACAATTTATGAATTCAAAAAAAGTCTCCCGAAATGAAAAAGTTTGTATTCATTCTCCTTGTATTTGGGCTCACCGCATGTAAAAGACAATTTGAGCCAATTAACTATGGCCACGAAGCATGCGCTCATTGCAAAATGACAATTATGGATAGGCGGTTTGCTGCAGAGATACTGACAAGCAAAGGTAAGGCCGTTAAATTCGACGATTTAGGCTGCATGTTGCAGTATATACAGGAAGAACATTTTGCTGATGATGGCGCTAGGATCTTCGTCGCGGATTACAGCAATCCGGGCGGGCAGTTTTTGGATGCAAGTAAGGCGCAATATGTTCAAAGCGAACAATTTAAATCACCAATGGGCGGCAATTATGCTTCTGTAGCCACAGCAGCAGCAGCAAATAAACTGAAAGCTACAATAAATGGAAATCTGTTAAGCTGGAATAATTTAAACAAAAGATGAAAAACATACTTACCCGGCTATTTTACTTATCTGCATTGCTATTTATAACGGCAGAGGGTGATGCTTCGGTGTTAAGAGTCAGGCCTGTTTCAAATGCAATTCATGCCGCGATTTCAAAGGCTCATAACGGCGATACAATAGTTATTTTGAATGGTGTGTATCGCGAGCACGATATCATAGTGCAAAAGAAACTTTATATAACCGGACAATTATTTCCAATCATCGACGGAGAAAACAGGTACCAGGTGTTCCTGATAAAATGTGATTCGGTTACCATAAAAGGGTTACAGATACAGAATGTGGGTAAGGCGAGCATGACCGATATGGCCGGAATTAAAATTATCAATGCAAAAGGCGTAGTGGTTGACAATAACAAGCTGCTCAATGATACTTTCGGCGTTTATCTTCAGAGCGCGGCTTTTTGTAATATTTCCAATAATATCATCCATAGTGATTTTAAGGATGAACTTAACGGCGGAAACGGTATCCACGCGTGGCGGTCAGATCACTTATCCATTTCCGGCAATACCATTTCGGGACAGCGGGACGGCATTTATTTTGAATTTGTAACAGAATCCAAAATCGTCTTAAACCGCTCGTCAGGTAATGCCAGGTATGGTCTCCATTTTATGTTTTCACATCATGATACCTACACTAAAAATGTATTCAGCAACAACGGCGCCGGTGTTGCCGTAATGTATTCTAAAGGCGTAATAATGCACGATAACGAGTTTTTTCATAACTGGGGGGATGCTTCATACGGCTTGCTGCTGAAAGAGATTACCGACAGTAAGATATCCGGCAACCGGTTTATTAAAAATACTATCGGGCTGCATATGGAAGGTACAACACGTGTGGACGTAACCCAAAATCTATTCCAGGATAATGGCTGGGCGGCAAGGGTGCAGGCAAGCTGCAGCGGAAGCAATTTTACACGGAATAATTTTATAGGGAATTCATTTGACGTGGCTACAAACGGAACTATGATGCTGAACAATTTCGACAGCAATTATTGGGATAAGTATGACGGCTACGACCTGAACAAGAATAACATCGGCGATGTGCCTTATTATCCTGTAAGTGTTTATTCTGTAGTGACTGAAAAGGTTCCGTCTGCAATGATACTGTACCATAGCCTGTTGACAGATATTATGGACCAGGTAGAAAAGGTGTTACCGACCGTTATCCCCGACAAATTGAAAGACGAACACCCGCTTATAAAAAAAATCAAGTTATGATTAGGATAACCCATCTCACCAAATCATTCGGAAAATTTAAAGCGTTAGACGATGTTTCGCTAAGCTTTGAAAGGGGGACTACTATCTCTCTGCTGGGGCCAAACGGATCGGGTAAAACAACCCTGATCAAGTCGATATTAGGGCTCGTAATACCTGAAAAGGGGTCTATAACTATCGACAACGAGGAGATAAAATCAAATGTTTCTTACCGGTCTCAAATTGGTTATATGCCGCAAATAGGAAGATATCCTGAAAATATGACTATTAAACAGGTAATAGATATGATAAAGGAAATGAGAAAAGATTGCACGATTTACGACGAGGAGTTGATCAATGATTTTGGTATCCCAGCCATTCAGCATAAAACCATGAGAAGCTTATCAGGAGGCACCCGGCAAAAGGTAAGCGCCTGCCTTGCCTTCCTCTTCTCGCCTGAAATTTACATCCTGGATGAGCCAACAGCGGGGCTCGATCCGTTATCGAGCGAGCTGCTTAAAGAAAAAATACGCAGAGAGCGGGCCAAAGGAAAATTATTCCTGATCACCTCGCATGTATTAAGCGACCTGGACGATATAACCAGCCACATTGTTTATTTACAGGATGGAAAAGTAATGTTTTATAATGAGGTAGACGAGTTGAAGCGCTCCACCGGTGAACAAAAACTTAATAAGGTGATAGCCACCATTATGCAGGAAGATTTATTGCTTGAAGTTACTGATTGATATGAAAACGATTATCAAATATATTTTGCTGGATTTACTTAAAAATAAGACAATCCTGGTTTACACTTTCATCCTGGCGGTTTTAGCAGTCAGTGTATTAAGCATGAGCGGAAACTCTTCCAAAGGCTTATTAAGTTTACTCAATATCACCCTATTATTTGTGCCCATTATCAGCATACTTTTTGCTACCATATACTTTTTCAATTCGATGGAATTTATAGAATTATTGTTAGCTCAGCCGGTGAGGCGAAAAACTATGATCCTGGCCGAATATAGTGGCGTAGCGTCTGCCTTGTGTATTGCCTATCTGCTGGGCGTAGGCTTGCCGTCCCTCCTTCTGAATTATAGCATGGCGTCTGTAACGCTAATTTTTAGCGGTGTGTTCCTTACCTTAATCTTTACAGCCATGGCCCTGCTCATCTTTGTGTTGTTTAAAGATAAAACGAAAGGCATTGGCGCAGCAATTATAATTGCTCTGTTTTTTACCCTCCTGTTCGACGGGTTGCTAATTTCTTTTATTTACTCTTTTAGTGATTATCCTATTGACAAGCCATTGCTGGGTTTCATTTCGTTAAACCCTGTAGATCTTGGCAGAATCCTCGTATTGCTGCAACTCGATGTTGCGGTTATGATGGGTTATTCCGGTGCGTTGTTTAAAGAATTTATGGGGTCGGCAGTGGGCAGCATTTACACAATAGGCTGTATGTTTCTTTGGATTTTTATCCCCATGGCAATATCAGTTAGAAAATTCAAAATAAAGGACTTGTAACAAGGGGTTATATGCCCGCAATAATTATCAGTCACCTTCGTAGCTAACACCCGAGGTTGGCGTCTCTTTCAATTCGATTTTTTTGAGCAAAGGCATCAGGGGCTTAACCTTGTTCCATAGCCAAATAGCCAACAGTTCTGCGGTTGGGTTCTCCAGTCCGGGAACGTCATTTAACAGGTGATGATCTAATATATCAATTATGGGGCGCATAATATTTTTGATGTCTCCAAAATCCATCACCCATCCTTCCGGGTGCTTCACCGGCCCTTCCGCAAAAAGTGTAAGAAGATAAGTATGCCCGTGCATTTCACGGCATTTGTGGCCTTCGGGTACATTCGGCAGAAAATGCGCCGAGTCAAAAGTAAACTGTTTATAAATAATCATGAGTTGTTTTTAAAGTAATGTTAGTTGTTTACCAGCCCAGCTCCTCACGGCCGGCTTCGCTTATATTATCGGCAGACCATAACGGCTCAAAAGTTACTTCGATTCGGATTTCGAACCCAGGACAAGCTTCTCTTGCCATAAGTTCAACGCCACCCTTAATATAATCGCCCGCGGGGCAAGTGGGCGTAGATA
>JBEHXM010000213.1:0-4475 GCA_048498695.1 Bacteroidota bacterium | reverse complement strand
CACTTATTTCATCATGCCCTTGTTCCTGGATAACGACACCATTGCATATACTTTTGGAAAGGAATTGTATTATTCTTACCGCGAGGGGCTATTTAACCTCAACGGTCCAGCCAGCCGGGAAGATGCATTTAAGCTGCTTAATGTGGCCATAGATGTGCAGGGTGAACCGGTGCTGGCGAAATTTAATACCCCCCGGGATGCTTATCATGCCCAGAAGAAAGATATGAAAGATAATATACGTGTATAGGAAGCCTGTGCTTTTGATAGCTTAGTTTTAAAAATTCATCGGCCAGTACATTAATATTAGTAGCCTTTCTTTCGCCCTTGGTCGTTCGGCCGTGTTTCATCATGCCCTTTACAATAACATCGGCACGCTTGCCAGTGTTTGCGATTTTTATACATTTATACCCTAAATTGTCACTATGAAATTGATTTCTACCCTTTGCCTTTGTCTGCTCTGTTGTGTACATCCTGCCGTTCGTGCTCAAACGCTGGCACAAGATTCCCTAGCCCTAGTAGATTTTTATGACAGCACCGATGGGCCGCATTGGACAACGTCTACTGGATGGAAAACCAGCACACCGCTTAAGAATTGGTATGGAGTAACAGTAATTGGTAGCAACGTAGCTAGGTTAGAATTTAACGAAAATAATATCTCAGGGCAACTGCCAGCATCGTTGGGAAAGCTTAAAAAGCTTGATAAATTGTCAATAGTTAATAACCATTTGACAGGTCGAATACCTCCTGAACTAGGTAATATCATGGGTTTAGCAGACTTAAACTTTTTTGACAATCAATTAACTGGCCCAATCCCTTCTTCCCTGGGTAACCTTATCTATTTATCAAATTTTGATCTTTCAAGCAATCAACTAACCGGCGAGTTACCAGAATCATTGGGAAATATTTTTACCGTTAAATACTTCTCGCTCGTCATGAATCAATTAACTGGCCCTGTTCCCGATTCTTACGGCAATCTAATAAATGCCACAGTGTTTGCCCTTTCTGGTAATAAGCTAAGCGGGCACATTCCGGCATCATTGGGCAATCTCAAGAAGCTAACAGGTTTTTTTATGGATGCAAACAATTTTGACGGCGAGGTTCCGGATTCATTATTGCGTTTTCCTAAAATAAATTTTTTTGGAATTAGTTACAACCATTTAACGTTTGCGGGGATGGAAGGTGTAGCGACTTCGTATGCAAATATTGAAGATTTAGTGTACGATATGCAGGCAAATATTTCAATCACGCGAAAAGACAATATTTTATCTGTTTCTGCTGGAGGAACGTTAAGTAATGATACATTCCGTTTATACAAAGACGGGGCCTTAATAGAGACTAAAGTTGGTGATTCCGCTTTTACCATTGTCACCAATGGAAAGTATAATATTGTTGTAACCAACAAGATTGCGACGAGGCTTACGCTTTTCAGCGATACCATAACTATTGCGGCCTTACCTTTAACGATTACCGATTTTACCGCAGTTGCCGAAAAAAATACTGCTGTCCTCAAATGGACGACCTTAAATGAAATTAA
Organism: Bacteroidota bacterium; assembly: GCA_048498695.1. Classification (GTDB taxonomy): domain Bacteria; phylum Bacteroidota; class Bacteroidia; order Sphingobacteriales; family Sphingobacteriaceae; genus Mucilaginibacter. Next base: position 2,941 of record JBEHXM010000213.1, on the reverse strand, counting down.
CACTGCTTATTTCATAGTTGAGCGTAGCACCGATGGTGTAGAATATAAGAAGATTGGAGAAGTAAAAGCATTGAAGAATATGAATGTAATAAACAACTATTCTTACGTTGATAATATTTCGAACGTTTCAAGTGATGCTATTTATTATCGCTTAAAAGAAGTAGATAAAAATGGTGCCGTTATGTATAGTAAGACCGTGTTATTAAATTCAACACTACAGGGGCTTAGTTTGAGCATTTCACCAAATCCTGTCAGAAATGTAATAAGTATCTCCATAAAAGAGAATGTTTTTAACGCTATGGTAAGCATAACAGATGTCACTGGAAAACTCGTTTATACTGCAAAACAAAACCTTATTGCAGGCAATGCACATAAAATAAATATTTCCGGCTTGGCAAACGGTATATATTACATTGTCATACGCACCAAAGGCGGCTTCAAATCATATAAAATTGTCAAACAATAGGCGTTACGTCATCGCAACTGTTCAAGTACTCGGTTTTGATTGCTCGACAGCCTGGAAGCTTTTGGAAGAAGTTCTTAATTTAAAAAAACAAGATTATGAAAGGCAAGGACTTGCGCTGCCCAAAGAAAATGCCAACGCTTTGGAATACATGCAAAGACAAGGTTATATCAGAACTCACCATCAACGGGTTCGAACAATTATCACTAAGGTGTTTTTACCCAGTATTTTACTAGTCACTAGTTTATCCGGATGCAATAGTACGGACAAAAGGGGTGTTTTCCCGGAGATGAAGGGTTCTTTGCCAGCAAGATTGATATACAATTTCAAATAACAGAGATAATCGGCAGCGCTGAGAATACTTTTAGCGAAGAACAGTTACAATCCATCAAACTGCAACAACTAAAAGCAAACATCGGTTACCGCGATGTGGCCGGGTTTTTGAAAGCGAAGCTTGCACGCGGCGAGCGTGCCAATATTTGTTGTAACCGCTATCCGGCATGAGCAGGACACCCCGTTATTTCAAAAACAAAACTTATTGAGGATATTACAAAGCAGGGGGTCTGTTAATTACGAACAAAAATTAGAGGTACAGGCGGCTCAATTGCAACAGACGAATTTGTTGCTAGGACAGGCGAAACAAATGGCGGCGGAAAAGGCAAAGCCGAATCTTTGGTCATTGGTGTTGTTGGCTTTAGCGGGGCTTATTTTAGGCGCCGTTGCAACATACTTAATACTGGTTAAGAAATAGTTTCAGTAGTTTGCGTGTATGAAAAAGCCAATCATCTATTTCTGCACTGTTATTCTGATATTCCTTTGTGCTTCATGGGGCGTTACCGGCCACAGGACGGTGGCGGGTATCGCAGCTAATCACCTTACGCCAAAAGCCAAAGCTGCGGTGGCAGAATTGCTCGGGAGCCAAAGCATGGCGGACGTGGCATCGTGGGCGGATGAAGTGCGCAACCAGCCGGGGTACAAGAATACAGCCCCGCAACATTTTATCAACGTGGAATTAGGGCTGTCGCATGATGCATTTGCGAAGCAGGTGGAAGGTGCTGCTAATGCCAATGTGTATAAGGCCATCCAGGATAACGCAGCAGTGCTGCGTGATACCAAAAGCACGAAGGACCAAAAAGCTGTTGCGTTAAAATTTATTGTCCACTTCGTGGGCGATATGCACCAGCCCATGCACGTGTCGCGCGCAGAAGATAAGGGCGGCAATACGATACAGGTAATGTATGATGACAAAGGTACCAACCTGCATTCGCTGTGGGACGCAAAGCTGCTTGAACATGGCGGGTTGAATGATGCCCAGCTTTCTGCACAGTATGACAACGTTTCACCGGGGCAAATAGACCAATGGCAAAAAACACCGGTGATAGACTGGGCTTGGGAAAGTTATCAATTATCCACCCAATTATATGCAGGTATTGAAAAGCCCAACGGCCATTTTATTGATGATGCCTATTACAACAAGTATATGCCTGTTATCCAGCAGCGCCTGCAGCAAGCGGGTATCCGGCTGGCGGGCCTGCTGAACGAAGTATTTAAGAACGGCCTGGCAAGCAGCGCTGCAGAAGTGAAGGTAATCCCTCTTGCTCCCGCTGGCGACAGCTATTGCGATGTCGTGTACGGTGGGAAATATTTTGATAACTCCGGCATGACGCTGCTGAACCTTGGCGGTGTTTATCCTAATAATACGATGACAGTGGTGATTTATAAAAAAGACCGTGGTAACTGGAGCGAAGACCCGATCAAGATGTATGATAGCAAGAAGATTTGCGTGACGGGGAAACATATCACTTACCAGGGGAGGCCGGAGATCGTGGTGGAGAAGCCCTCTGATATAGTTATTCAATAAGCCTATTTACTTACATTGCAGCATGGCAAAATTATCTTTCGAGTACACCGACGGCAAACTGTACATCAATGGCCTTGAAAAAAATCCGTCTATCGTTGTTATTGAAGCTAAAGGAAATGGAATGCAATGCATTTTTTCTGTAATCCTTCTAATCTAAGGGTTGTAACAATGGGAGAAAATTGCAACCAAGTGGACGACAATCTGTAGCTCATGCTAACTAAATATATATATTGCCTTTAATAAATATAAGCAGGGTATACTAATATGATTTGTGTACGAAAAATAAAAACCCTTTTTTACCGGGATATTGAAGGTTTATGGGATTCAATCAACTCAGATTGTATTTCGTTTTAAAGAAAGGAAAATAAAGCATTTTTAAAAACGCGCTTTTTTGACTTCGCGGCTTAAATATTTCACGTACTCACCATTCTCAGTTTATTCAACAATTCCCGGTTCTCACGCCTGTGCGTCAGGTTATAAAAAATCGTATAGATGATCGGTAATATCAGCAAGGTTAATGTGGTACTTGTTATTAACCCACCTATAACCACAGTGGCCAATGGCTTCTGGCTTTCAGAGCCGATGCCGGTTGATACTGCGGCCGGCAGTAAACCAAT
>JBEHXM010000212.1:0-4516 GCA_048498695.1 Bacteroidota bacterium | reverse complement strand
TGAGCAGTGTTACCTTATTGATGGCCAAGCGCGCTGCCAAAGGCCTGCAGTTGGATAAGCAGCGCCTGTTTTTATGGCTTACAATTTTTTTAGGAATAGCGTTTTTTGCAATACAGGTATACGCATGGTACGTGCTTACCTTTGAAGACCGTATATTTTTTTCGAACCCGAATGCAGCCCGCTCGTTTATTTACGTTTTTAGCGGCGTGCATTTGTTACACGTTATAGCAGGCCTGCTGGTTTTATTAAATACAGTAGTAGCCACTTACAGGAACATACCCCAGGTCAGGAATATATTTAAGATGGAGATGGCATCTATTTTTTGGCATTTTCTCGATATTATGTGGATTTGTCTGTATGTTTTTTTACTTTTGAACCAAAATTAAAACTTTTTATCCCCGTACAAATGAGTACAACAGTAACACAACAAATTGATGAGGTAAAATCGACACCATGGTCGGGAGGCAGGTCGCCTTTCAACGTGGAGTACGGTAAGATGATGATGTGGTTTTTCCTTTTATCAGACGCCTTTACTTTTTCGTCATTGCTAATTTCTTATGGCGCGCTGCGTTTCAGTGCACCGGTTTGGCCGTCGGCATCATTGGTATTTCAATCATTCCCAGGTTTGTTTGAAAAGGATGCGCCGCTGGTGTTTGTTGGTTTGATGACGTTTATCCTCATCATGAGCTCGGTTACAATGGTGCTGGCTGTGGAAGCCGGGCACCGTAATGCAAAGAAAGAAGTGGTATGGTGGATGATCGGTACTATTATCGGTGGCTTAATGTTTCTTGGTTGCCAGGCGCTGGAATGGACACACCTGCATAACGAGGGATTTTGGTGGGGAAGCATTCCAAACAAAGAGACCTTGCAGGAATTCTTCAAGGAGGGCATACCGTTTTCTCAGCAGCAAATGACCAGCCATGCGTTCGCTAACCTGTTCTTTACCATCACGGGTTTCCATGGTTTCCACGTATTCTCCGGTGTGGTGATAAATATCATCATTACCGTTAATGTTTTGATAGGGACGTATGCAAAAAGAGGCAGCTACCTGATGGTTGAAAAAGTTGGGCTTTACTGGCACTTTGTAGATCTGGTATGGGTGTTTGTATTTACGTTCTTCTATTTAGTTTGATTTTATTTTAAAAAAGATATTTATGTCATCAGATAACACACACGCACACGCAGAGGCCGGGCACGGCGACCACGAAGGAATGACCAAAGGAAGAATATGGAAAGTATTCTTCATATTGCTGGCGATCACCTGCGTCGAGTTCTTTGTGGCGCTTGTTATAGCACCGAAGCATCAGGACGCAACCTGGATAAACCCGATATATATCGTATTAACCCTGGTTAAGGCATTTTACATAGTTGCCTTCTTTATGCACTTGAAATTTGAAAGAATAGGATTGATAATGGCTATTGTTGTCCCTGTACTATTCATCATTGGGTTAATACTGGTACTTACAAACGAGAGCCATTACTGGATCGATTTGAGAAGTGTCTTCGGGGCATAATGAAGAAAGCAAGCCTTCCGAAAAAGATAATAATCCTGGTAATCGTATTAGCGTTACCGGGATTTTTATATTATTTACTAACCGTTGGCGGCAAAAACAGGTATAGGCCTCTGCCCATTTTCGGCAATAAACAGGTGGCCACGACCACGCATAAGGTGAAAGGTAAAGATATACCCGATACCATTTACCACAAATTACCCGACTTTGAGCTAACCGACCAAAACGGCAACAAGGTAGATCTCAAAACATTCGACAACAGGATCTTTGTTATCAACTTTTTCTACGCCGCTTGTCCTTCAGTTTGTAAACTGATGAACGAAAACGTAAATGCCCTCGATTCGATCTACAGCAAAAACAAGATGACCTATTTTGTATCGGTGACGGTTGACCCTAAAGATGATGATATTGCCGGCCTGAAGAAATACGCGGCGAACTTTAAGCATCTGTCAGCAAAGCGACTTTTCCTCACCGGCGATACGGCGACTATATACAACCTGGCGCGGAAGGGTTTGTTGGTAGACGCAGTTCAAACCGGCCCGGATAATTTTGTTTACAGCGATAAACTGATATTGGTTGACGGCGAGAAACGGATCAGGGGGTATTACAATGGCGCGCAAACAGCCGAGGTAGACCGGCTTAATGACGAAATTAAGGTTTTGATCACAGACGAACTGAGAAAGAACGATACACCGTTGTATTAATTCAGAAGTTAAGAAACAGGCGAAAGTCAGCTAAAAGTAGAAAGATCATAGGCTTCCCAATATTTGCATAATAAGTAGCCGGAAAATGCTGATTCTTGTATAGTTATTTCCTGCATTAAAAAACAATATGACTGATAAATTTATATTCCGATTTGTAGCAGCTGTATCCGTATTTGTATTTGCCGTAGTTGTACTATTGAACCGGAAAGTAATACCCGGCCCGGATGTTATACCTTCATTCACTCCCTTTCTTCCAAAGCTTAACGCCATTATAAATGCCACCTGTACAGTATTGCTGCTTGTTTCGCTATACTTTATAAAGCAAAGGAAAATTACAGTCCATAAGCGGATCAATATCCTTACATTTTGCTTGTCGTCAATCTTTCTCGTTTCGTATATCCTGTTTCATTACCTGATGAAAAAAGATATTGTTTACGGCGATTTAGATGGCGATGGCAAGATATCTGTAGCGGAAGCTGCTACTGTGGGCCCGATGCGCCCTATTTATCTAACTATATTGATATCGCATATCATACTTGCAGCAGGCGTTCTGCCTCTCATATTGCTGAGTTTCTACCGCGGGCTGCAAATGCAGGTAGAGAAGCACAAAAAGCTGGTGAGATGGACGTTTCCAATTTGGCTTTACGTAACTATTACCGGCGTGGTAGTTTATCTGATGATATCGCCGTATTACAGGTTTTAATATCGGAGGGAAGACTTCGGTAGAAAGACTTACGAAGAAAGACTTACGAAGTTTTTAAAACTTCGTAAGTCTGGAAGTATTATTAGGAATATTTGCGCTAAAAAGCTTTCTCATTGCGAGCGAGGAACGAGCGCGGCAACCTCGTCGTTATACGACGTCATCATACACGTTCGCTACGCATAGCGATGAGGTTGCTTCGTTCCTTATAATGATGTGTTTGTAAATTATTGATTATCAGGACATATTTTACACGCCATAGCTGTTTTTTTCAGGGGACGCCCCTGATGGATACTCGCAATGACAAAGTTTGTTAAGATTAGTTTCAGACTCATAACGCTTATGCCCGTTCGTACACTCTCGCCACCACGAAATCTCCATAAAAACATTTTTCATCAACGGCATGGTAACTAAAAGCCTTAAACAGCCTCTCCACATCCGGCAGATTCGATGCTTCTATACCGCAGATCAGCCTAAAAAATAAAAACATCGATTTTAATAAAACAGCCTGCCACCATTTGCCGGTGAGCTGGAAATCACAATTCAGCCATACGCCTTTTGGTTTTAGTAGTTGGTGGAGATGCGTAAAAACCTTTTCAGCAGTCTCCGTGGCGAAATTGTCAAATAAAAAAGGTGTGATAATCACATCGAATGTCATATCGGGGTTTACATTCTCAACAGCATCATTAATAAATATCACCTTATTTTCCCCGGTATTTCGCTGCCTGGAGCGGGCCATCATATCGGCGGCTACCTCAACATAAGCTATCTGCAAGCCAGACCCGTGCAGCTTCGTCAATTCTTCTAATATCCAGCCGGTTCCTCCTCCAACAATCAGCACCTTGGTATTGGCCGGGATAAATCGCAGCAAATAAATCTGGGCATTTATCAGCGCATGTCCGTACACCAGTCGTGAGAGCCGGTCGTAAAACCATGCAGAATTATTGTAGCTGGCTGACATTAGGTATTAGTTATAAATGGTTGTAAATGTTGTATTGTTGCAGTAGTTGAAGAATTTAAAACGCAGGTACATTTTTATCTTCTATAGCGCTTTCACTCTTTACAACTACCTGGCCTATGAATGGTTAAAGTTTGCCGGGTAAAGCTGCTATGCGCTGGTGTAGGTTAAGATTTGACAACTCTTTAAGAGTTGTCAAATCTCGATCAAAATAAAAGCCACAGCTTATTAAATGCGATTACCAGCACGTACTGCAGTATCAATACGCCATCCATATAGAAAAAGTAGTAATATTCATTCTTTTCCCATTTGGATTTAAATATCAGCCAGCCCGTAAGAAACACAGACACTGCAAGTCCCCAAAAGCTGGCATCGATAGTTACATGTTTGAAAAGAATCAGCAGCACGATGTAACCGGCCAGCAATACCTGGCAAAACAAGTAGGCATTTTTCTCACCTAATACCGATGGAACGGTTTTTAACCCGCTTTTCCGGTCATCAAACAGATCACGGATATCAAAAGGGATAGTGAGAGCGGCGATGAACAGGGGCCGCTCCTACCAGACCCCCTTCGCCGACCGCATCCGCCACGGCACGGACATCCCGGTGATCGCGGTTGGCGCCATCTCCTCCTGGGACGACG
>JBEHXM010000211.1:0-4597 GCA_048498695.1 Bacteroidota bacterium | reverse complement strand
GTAGGTTTGTGCAGTTAAACAATTCAGGGTTTGCAGGATATATTTACCGCAATTATAAGCCGGCATACATACAGAAACCAGGGCTTCATTCATTATTGGAAATTCCTCCAGGCAGTTTTAAAATAACCCATTTTGGAAATATCGACGTAATGATGCAGAACACCTTTTTTTCCAAGTACCGTGCCTGGTGACGGGTTAACAATATATTCGGCAGCGGGTAGTACCGTGGACGGCCGACCGGCAATGATCATAGCTGTTAAGGCCTGTTCCAGGTAATAAGAAGTCCCTTCCTGTTCTTCCAACCGGCCTATCCAATCGTCGATCTTTATCCAATCCAGGTCATTGCTATTCAATCCAATTATGCCGACATTCACCAGCTGCGGCAGGGGACTGCCGCAAAGGCTTGACATCAATCCGTGCGAATAACCATAACTTTCTATGCAATCTACCATATGAACAGGCTGGAGCGGCTCCCTAAGCCAGTTAAGTAATACATCCGGCGTGCTGAAAAATAACATGTCGGAGTCGAGTACCAGCTTCCATCCGCCAAAGGGAAGCATATGGATATCGGTTAATTTTTTCAAATGAGGATAAATTCTTCTTTTACGATGCAGATTTGGATATTTTTCTTCCGGCAGGTATTTTTCCAGGCGTTCGTCAATACTTTGCCGGCTGATCACCGTTGCTCCCGGGAGCTGTCTTTTAATGCGTGTATAAAGCCGATCATCAATGCTGCCGTCGTCTACTAAAATGTAATTTAAAGGCATCGTGGTGGCGCCGTTTATAGAGTGTATGCAGAACAACGTCTGATAAAAATGTTTTTTCCCCGTCAGGAAATATATCTTAATGCCTTCCTGGTCAACAGTCAGCGCGGGCAGGTCCCTTGACGCGGCGTTCATCCGGTTGCGTTCTCGAATCATCTCCAGATATTTTAAATACCCGCCGAAGCGTTTGTATTTACCAACCGCCGATCTGGGGTAACGGTAAAAGATATTTATAATTTGCTGGAACATGCCCCGTTTTTATGGCTTAGGATTTTCAACGCTCTCCGCTAAACCTTCGAATAGCCCGCAGGCGCCTTTCCAATTTAAATAACATGGTGTATTCCTCCAGGCCTGGTAAGTAAACCACGCTTTTATTTTCCTGAAGTTCACCGTCCACGCCCCGATTTTTGGCCAGGGATTGATCTCATGGTTTTCCAGTAACCGTACCCATGATCGATTGGTGTCCATTAGCAGGCGGGCAAGGTATGTTCGTTGCAGTCGTTCCTTTGGTATATAATGGTGAATGACAAGCGAAGGAAAATAACCTGTGGCCCATCCGGATTTGAGCAATTCGAGATTGATGTCGTTATCCCCCCCGGACGTCAACGAATTTCCGGTTCTGTCGGTAATGACCTGCGCATTTCCTGTTATTTTGCGGATGTAGGTCTCCAATGCACTCTTTCGCAGTGCCATCCCGGCACCGATAGGGCATGCGGCCGGATACTTATGATCCCATTTGTCAATAATGATATTATTACCGAGATCCCTCAAAGCCAGATTTTTATAGAATTCAGGTAACCAGGCGGGCGGGTCTGTTTCGAATACGGGTTCGGATTTCCCCCCGGCTGCCCCAAGTTCAGGATGGTTTTCAAAGATCTTCTTTACTTCAGAGAGGTAATTGACCGCCGGTAGGTTATCGTCATCTAATAATACGATGATCTCCCCTCTCGCTTCACTGAAACCTTTCAATCTGGCGAAGGTAAGTCCCTGTCTGGCTTCCCTCTTGACCCTGGCATTTCCCGACCATGACAAATCGATCTGATCACCGAAGCTGACAGATGAATTATTGTCGATAATGATCAATTCCCATTCCCGCCGATCCAGGTCTTGTTTTTGAAGTCCCGCCAGTGCTTGATTAAGCCTCTGTATATCAGGGTTATAGGTTGGAATGACGACTGTTAACATTCAATCATTGTAAAGTATAGTTTCCGTTAAAGACCGGCCGTTAAGTTTTAATTGCTCCGCCACTGCCTGCTCCACGGTTTTGGCTGTAATCATTGTCATACATTTTTTCTCAAAGCAACAGGAATTGTGCAGCCAGCACGGAGCGCATTCAACCTGGCTGCAGATATTTTCAAAACAAGAATAGCCAGATTGTTCCGGCTTTTCCCGGCCACCATAAATGATGACTGCCCGGCAATCCACTGCCCTGGCGAGATGCATCATAAAGCCAACGTGCGTAATTAACAAATGTGCATTCTTTAATATTGCGGCGCTTTCCCTAAGGGACGTTTTACCTCTAAGATCCAGGACATGATCCAAAGGTTCATCATTTCCTGATCCTAACTGAATGAACTGATAATCCGGGACGAAGCTATCAACAACTTTTTGGTACCGTTCAGTAATCCATTCTTTATTCCGCATCGGCACTTTCGCACCCGAAGTTGAAGTGACGATAACGATTTGCCGGGGAAATATTTTACCTGCGGCCTGTTCTTGCCGATCCATATAAAACACCGGCTTATTTTTGACGCGGCCTTTTAAGCCAATACTGTCAGCCATTTTCAAAACAATATGTTTTTCGGGAATCACATCCTGATCGATATCTTCCCGGTACATGGTATAACGGGGGGAGCAAAACCGGACTCCAAAAATTTTCAAAAGACTTGTTGAAAGAAGCGCATCAAACGGCAGGACCATTTTTACAAATGGGTTTTGTTCAAAAAGTGACTGATGGTCACACTTGATCCATATATTCCGATAACCGCGTTCATACAATTCCCTTGCAAGAATCGTAAGCAGCAGATTGTCCCCTAATGAGTCCCCAAAAGAAAGAACGTGGGATGGTATGCCGTACCGCCATAATATCCTGCCGGTCTTGAAAATAGTTTTTAAATGATAAAGCGAAGAATGCAAGTTATCCGGTTTGACCTAATTGTTGACTGAATTTTCTGCCGGCAAATCTACTAACTTCAATCGTTGTGTACCCTCCAATTTCCGTATCAAATTCCTGCCAAATCTCTGGAATGGAATTTCAACCAATTTATAGGTGCCAAAGGAAAATAAGAGGCTGATAGTTGAAATGATCAAAAATCGGATCACTACATCAAGAATTGAGTTGGAGCTATAATGCGTCAGGTCAAATTTGATCAATAAGTTGGCAATGATGATGTGGACAAGATATAAACTATAACTTATTTTTCCGACCCCGGCCAGGAATCTGTTCACGATCCATCCTGGATGGAACCTAGATACAAGGAATGCCAGCAACGCAAATGCTATACCGTAAATGTAATGAGATTTGAAAATGGTTGTGGCTGACAAGTGCAGGATCACTAATAAGGCGATAAAGCAGTAGCTCAGTTTAAATCTTGATCGTTCCTCTGCGCTGGGCTTCCGATGTTGAATATGAAAAAGGCAGATACCGATCAGGAATACCGGCAGTTGGGACGCGAAATTTTCGTAGATATAAATTCCCCATAAAGACGCGTCATTGATCTGAAAGGCTTTAAACATCAGGCTGGTGACTACTTTGGCCGCAAGTATGGCAACTAAGGTCACATTGATCGCGCCGGAAAGCGTCTTGATCTTGAAATATAACAACGGAAAGATCAAATAAAATAATACCTCGATGCCGACAGACCATCCTCCCGGAACGACAGCGTTTATCCAATAAGGACTCATACCATGGATAAAAAATAGGTTAGCGAAAACGGAACCGACCGATCCGGCCGTCACGTTAAGCGCGTAACTCAGCAAAATGATCAAATAATATAAGGGTGCGATCCGGAAAAATCTCCTGATAAAATAGTTCGTTACCGGCCTGCGCTCGTATTCTTTTTTTACGGTTAAAGAAAGGCATAATGTAAAAGCGCTCATCAGGAAAAACAGCGTTACGCCCTTATCGCCATTCATCAGGATATAATTGACATAACCGGGCAGATGGTAATCAGCAATTTTTGCGAAATAAGGATGTGAATGACACATGATCACCATAATTATAGCTACTCCCCTCAATGAGTCGATGTATTTATATCTTTTCAAGCTGTTGGCAAAACAGTTAAAAAATGGCCTTTAATTAAGCCTGTGTTCTTCCTCGGTCTTAATAAAATCTTTTGCCAGCCATTTATCTTCTGAATGGAAGACGACCAAGTCGATATAGTATATTTTTGCCTGACTGCCATCGATATAATCGTATAGCTGTTTCAAAAATCGCAGGTCCTTTAAATCGGATGAAAACATAAATCTTCCATCGCTTTCATAAATAAGAATCTGATCATAACCGTTTTGCAGTAACCACGAAAATATTTCAAATGGATTTGTTTCGGTCACCCGCAAATTATCCCTGTTAAATTCAAAAAGAAGCACTGGCTTTACCGCTTTCAGAAAACGGTCGGCTCCGCGAATTATTTTCAAGTCAAAACCCTCGGTATCAATTTTCAACAACTTGCATCGATCGTTGATTACCGACCCAGCGTATAAGGAATTGACGGATAGGAACTTTGTTAATGTAATCTGTTCTCCGCTCTGCGCCGGGCTAATGGTCAGGTTGTGCCCCACTTTTGTACCCTGGTGAGTTGTGCGTCCGATCTGGAGACGGCCCGTGGTGCAGA
>JBEHXM010000210.1:0-4656 GCA_048498695.1 Bacteroidota bacterium | reverse complement strand
GTTTTATTACGTTGATCAAAACAAAACAATATATGTCGGTGGCATCGTGCCAGGCACTATCGTTAAAAAGAAAATTTCTTAGTCAAATGAAAGCAATATTCATAATAGTATCAGTTTTAGTTAGTGTATCAGCTTTAGGACAGCGCCCTAACAAACAATGGAGTCGCACATACGATCTAAGCGAAGAATTTTATTTCAGAGGGGATACAGCCACCGGTATCAGTAATGATATATCCGATACCGCTAAGAGTAAATACAAGCTTTATACAGAGAAAGCCTCTAAAGAGTATTCAAAGAAGCAAAATAAAAAAGTCTCTTCTCCGGACGGATCAATAAAAATTGACAGCACCGGACCTAACTCTATCGAATTAACAGTTCCCGGCGCCGGCGGCAACAGAATTATTTCAGAGTATAGTGTCGATCTGGAAGATTCAACAGTTACTGTGCTGCCGGATTTAATCTTCGTCATGAATAATGTGAGAGACACGGCGACAAGTACAGCCTTTACTTTCCATACAATACCGGCAGGTTATCACCAAAAGAACATCATCATCATTGATAACACAGGTATCTTAGATACCTTGCTGGGTGAAAAAACAATATCCGTGGCCGTGCCGCCTGCAACACCCGCCGGCGCCATTCTTGTGTCATTTGTTGATGTTGACAGCAGCGTTATACAGCCGCCAATAATAGCTCCATTATACCCGGCAACAAGGGTTATTTATGCAGGTGGAGATGGCAATTTTACCACTCACCCACAGTTTGTTTTTAATGAAAGCCTGCTAAAACTTTATCTCGGCGACATGCGGTTGATTAATAAGAAAAATTTTGGCTCGGATAGCATTTTATCAACAAACAGCGGTGGCGATATCGTATTAGTGCCAAGGTCAACTTTTTTCCCGACCTGGTATGAAACATTGCAAAAAGGAAGCAATATTGGTAACGTTGCAATAACAACAACAAACGGCGCCGTTTATACCCATACAAATTCCAATTTCACTTTCGGAAACAACTACTGGCAAATAGCTGGCGATGGATTTTGGTTTACTAAATATGCGCCAGATGGCAGTTCAACAATTGTATCCAATCTAAATATTGGATCTGGCCAATTGTCATACCAGGGATACAACCCCGCTACCGGATGGAACACTTATATAGTGGCATCATCTTCTGTACCTACTTCAGAATTGTCAATCTCAAATACGAGTTCCGGCATTGACCGATTCGGTTTTGGTGTTGGCTATCACGCCGACAGCAATTTTGTAGCTCCATACTTTAGCAACAATATATCGGGAGGGGTCAGATACTACCTGCCATCAGTAGCCCCCACAACATCGGGCCAGGTGTTAACAGTAAAAAGTGTTGTAGGCGGTAATTATGGTATTACGGATTGGCAAACACCATCAGCTGGAATAACTCAGTCACAATTTACAGATAGTTTAAATGAAAGGTCGTACAATGTGATTAGTAAGACTACAATCCAACCAGAAGGAGAATTTTCTGCCAAAGCTGGAGTATGTTATTTCCTTCAACAACCATCCGTAGATGACTGGAGCGCTAAACTAATATGGGAGGATGGCCCACCTACTATTAAAGATGCAACTGTCATTCAATTTATAACTGGAGCGTATGATGGCATTCATACGTGGCAGATAAATTCCGCATATACCGGTGGCCTATGGGGTAATTATATTTTGCCTGAAAATAGCATAACTACTGTCAGATACAGCAGTGCGAATGATGTTTGGTACATAGAAAGTCAAATAACCTATCCAACACCATAAAATTATATAAAAATGAAAAAAATAATCGCCGCCATACTCCTTGGCGTGATAACAATGGGGGTGAACGCACAAATTTCGGTGAAAGGCACTGATAATAAAACATACACTGTGTACACACAGGCGCAGGTGGATGCTAAGGTGAAAGCTGCAACAGATGCCATCACTGCTTCGCAAACTGCATTGAAGACAGCACAAAGCGCTATCACTACCCTGCAGAGTCAAAGTGCTACGTACGCAGCCGCTATCTCCGCCCTGCCCACATTTACAAAAATGCGACAAGGCAATTATGACAGCATATCAAATTTCACAAAATATTATTCGGCTTTAAATAATTCTTTCTGGAAACAAAGCCTAAGTATTGATACGCTTCGGGGTAATGATATAGCTATTCGTAAAGACGTTACTGATACCCGTTCTGTTGTAGACGTGGCTATTGGATGGATAAAACAATTCACATCACTTCTTCAAAGCATTTTACCGAAATGAAAAAGCTGATTTCTATAATATTAATTACCTGCAGTCAATTTGTGCATGCACAAATACTTTTTGAAAGCGATTTTTCCAATGGCGATAAAACGCAGGGCGGAAATCTTTCGATTGGTCAAATAGGAACGCAGCCCCACAGTTGCAACATAGTTGACAGTATTGGCAAGCCGGCAGCCAGAATGGAAGTAAGGCCCACTGACCCGGAATTATCATTGAGCTTCAGGAGTGAATACCAACTGCCCCAATCATTGCCATTTATGAAAAATGTTCGTTACCATGGCATTGAGATAACGCAACCATACTGGCAGGGGCCTGATCCAAAGGCCGAATGTAATTTCCAAATTGTTGATAGCAGCAGCAGGTGGGTTTATTTTGAAATTATACACATCAATAACAATTACAAAGTTTATCAGCACTATAACTATACCGGTGATACTACTTATTCCCGTTCCTGGGATTTAGATGTTGCAGATACTCCTGGCGTGCCCAATTTTTTTGTTACAGACTTTAAACCATCAATTGATAACGATGGATATATAAAATTATATCGAAACGGAGTACCGGTGAAATTTACAAATTGCAAAGATGAATTTGGGCATGATGTTGATGCGCCTGACACTTACGTAATTAATGGTCCCAACGCCAGCACGCTCACAACAGGTCCCGGAAGGAAGATGATAAGTAGTTGGTATGATAAAACCGGTGAATACAAGTACACCTATAAAGGAACAGACCCGAGTACCTTCCCAAAAAGAGTTGTTTACATAAGCAAAATAAAGCTTGCAGGTGAAGCCAGTACAATCAATGATTTTACCCCGACAGCGCAGCCAAAGCCTACACCTGATCCATCTGGTGCAGTATGGTTGCCCTGGATAATTATTAATTAATAAAAAATGAATAATGGACATCTTCGGAATAGTATCATTAGTTATCAGCTTTGCTTCGCTTGCCGGTGGGCTTATCATGGTATGGGTAAAAAGCAGCGAAAAAATCGCCCTATCGCATCAACAAAACTCCTTCCTGCAAAAGCAAGTAGATGAACTTAAAATTCAGGTAAATGGGATTGAAAAAAGTATTGCAGATAAGGTAGACGCTATACACGAAGATCTGACTGAGATAAAGATTAATGTTTCCAAACTTTTAAATAAATAGCCATGAATAAATATCCCGATTTTTTCAAAATATTAGTTGGCCCCGGGCCTGTGGGTTACTTCTTCGGTTACTGCTTTTTGTCTTTTGCCGCAGCTGTAGCGCTTACTGCAGCAATGGCCGCTATAAGTTATTCAAAGAAAGCGAATACCCCTGAAAAATGGAGCTGGCGTTACTTTATTGCCGACAACCTGGGCAACCTGATTGCAGCCTTCCTATTACTTCCACTGTTTGTAAGGTTCGTATATCCACATATTGATTCTGACCATTCTGAATACATGGTTTTTTTAAGCATCGGATTGGGATTTGGATTCAAGGGATTGGCGAAGATTGCAAACAATTTCGGCCTGTGGACTACCAAAGCGCTAAGCAAGAAAGTGGCGGATAAGCTCGACACAAAAGATAGTGTCGGTTAAAATATTTACTATGAAAAAAATTAAAAAATGGTTTTTCTCCATCACAAAAGATGACGTGAAAATGGTAGGAACTATGCTATTGCTGATAGTACTTGTAACCTTAGCCTTATTGTGGCTCACCAGCTGCGAATCCAGCAAACACACTACCAGCAACGTGGAAACAAATACTGCAGGGAAAACAATGGACAGCGCTGCAGTGCACAGGGATGAAAGCGGAAGCTCAACTGAAAATACCTGGTGGCGGGAATTAATGATGATGGTACCAAAAGGCAAAGACACTATCACAAACAATACTACAGAAAAGCTCATGCAGCCAATCTATTACTACCGTGAAGGTGGAACAGAAAAACAGGAGGACTGGCGCAAGGCTTTAGACAGCACGTTTAAAGCGAATAAAGACACTTCTTCACATACGCAGCAAAGCGCCACGGTAGATAAGAAAACAGAAGTGCTAAGCATGTGGCAGATAATAGGCTTAATCGTTGGCCTCTGTTTTTTAATGCAGTTTCTCCCAATTCCAAAACTTTCATTTAAAAAATCCTCATCATGATCAAATTAATCCCGGCCTCCCGGCCAAAAATTACGCATTCGGAAATATCAGAATTAGTATCTACCACGTATCCTGATTTTGAACCGCCTTATTTTTACATTGCCGGCATTCGTGGCTATTATCTTAACACAATTGGGCAACCTGGCGTAAACGATCGGAAAGTGTATGATGATGCCATTATCCTTGTTGGGAAAGATGATAAAGAGATATTCACCTTTAATGCCAATACAGATCCTTCGGCATTCCGGCGCAGTATTGCCAATCTTAAGCC
>JBEHXM010000209.1:0-4798 GCA_048498695.1 Bacteroidota bacterium | reverse complement strand
TTTCCCAAGCATGCGGAATGTTGGTGATCATGATAGTATATTGACCTTTTTGTTTGGTAACACGGGTAATGGCCAGGTCGGGACTGCCGTTGTCAAAAAACCATCTTTTCCAGAACCAGTTCAGGTTTTGCCCTGAGCCCACATTCATACAATTAAAAAAATCATACGGCATGGGGTGCTTGCCGTGCCATTGCTGTATATAATAATGCAGGGCTTTGGTAAACAGTGCATCGCCCAGTATATCGCGCACATAATAATAGCCCAGGCCGGGTTTACCATAGGAGTCAGGCTCAAATGAAGGGCCCGAAAGCTGGGTGGTTAAGGTGATAATAGGCTGATCGGCTTCTTTGCCGGCTACATTTTCGTATTGCGGTACGCCAAAAGTATCCACGATAGTAGGATCTATAAACTGGTTGATCACCCACTCGCCAATGGTTGCCCAGCCTTCATCCATCCAGCCGTATTTGGTTTCGTTAGTACCCATGTAAAAGGGGAACATGGTATGAAATATCTCGTGATCGGTAAGGGAAATATCATCAGGAACTTTTTCCTGTGGGTTATCATTCACCATCATGGGGTACTCCATCTGGTCCAGCCCGTCAAATACCGTTTCATGCGGGTAGGGGTAAGGCCATTTAGGAAAGTTGTAGCTCATAGTCTCAACCGTTTTACGGGCATAGTTGATCACCGGGTAATAATCCTGGTGAGCAGGATTAAAGACGGCATCAACCCTTGTACGCCTGCCTGTTTTTGGATCGACCACCAAGCTGCTTGCCTTCCAGATATAATGGTTACTGATGGCAAAAGCCAGGTCGGTTACGCTGTCGGCAGTAAACTTCCAGGTGTTGGTTGGGTTTTTGGGAGATATATTGCCTTCCTTCAGGTCGGCTTCGGTGATAACATCGGTTACCTTATCACTCAACCCGGCATCTGCCATACGCTTAACATACCGATCGGTATAAACCTGCGCAGGGTTGGTAAGGTTGCCGGTAGCCCATACCTGGTAATTACCCGGCACGGTTATCTCGGCATTAAAATGGCAAAAGTCGTTATAAAACTCTTCGCTGCCGCGATAAGGATTCTGGTTCCAGCCGTCAATATCATCAAAAACAGCTATACGCGGGAAGAAGTAGGCGATAAAGAATGCACCGGAATCTACCTGCCCTGTGCGTATATGTGATGTTTTATTGAGTATGTATGAATAGGCAATATCAAAATGCAGCGCGTGTTTGGGCAGCAGGGCGGGTATTTTTTGTACCATATTGGTGCCGTCAATAATGAGAGCTGAAGTGTCCTGTTCCTGCTGACCGATAACCAGTTTTTTGATCTTTACCCCATCAGTAATATCTTCCGGACGGACAGGCATGCTGCGGATAACACCTTTTTTGTAAAGGTTTGGATATAGCTTTAGCCAAACCTCGTGCAGGGTATCCGGGCTGTTGTTGGTATAATCAATGCTTACCGTACCATCCAGCACCCGGCTTTGCGGGTTAAAATTGACTTTGATGGTATAATCAGCTTTGTTTTGCCAGTAATTTTTACCGGGTGTACCATTAGGCGACCGGGTGCCATTAGCATAGGTGGCCAGTATATTTGATGGTACCGGCAGCGTAGTTTGAGCAAAGCTTGTAATACCGGGTATCAGGAAAAAAGCAGGCAGAATTTTTTTAAGCAGATCCATTAAACAAGGATACTGAAAAAACGTGGAATTTGTTTTCCTGTCCTATTATGAACGGACGGACAAACTCACCATCAACGTCATTGCGAGGAACGAAGCAATCTCCCTTGAAGCAAATCAACTATACGGTCATTCGTTGATGAGATTGTCAAGCAATAGGCTAAATGCACAAAGCCAACTTTGTGGTTCATGATCTGCACAGTTTAGAGGTTGCTTCGTTCCTCGCAATGACGCGTGGAGATGGGCGCTTATTCAGTTACGGACGGACAAACAATGCTGGCGAGTTGACTCACCCGGTCATCGCTTCGCTTGACTACCCTCTCTGCTGCGCAAAGAGGGTTAAAAAGAGTTTTTTTACTCCTCTTTACAGCTTGCTGTAGAGAGGGGCGACCAGCGAAGCGTAGTCGGGGTGAGTTTACTATACGTGCGGATTTTAAAGGTTACCTTTTATCAGCATGATGTATTAATGATAGAAAACCTAACATTTATGAACTTTTTGTTGCTTTTTATTAAGTCACATTGGCTATTCATTATTTTCTATTCTTTATATCTTTTATTATTAACTGGCGATATCAGATCTGAGATAAGATTTGAAGCTGCTTTAAATCATATCAATCATGGTGACAGAATAGCTTGGAGCGAAGGAATAATGTATGGTAATTTATTCACAATTATCTTCGGGGTCATTGCTGCTATTTGTATGCTGGGAAGTGCATTTATTATTAAAGAAAAACGGAAATTCTATTTTATTGGGATAGCATTATACATGATACCACTAATAATACTTGTAGCCTGGTACATTTAGTTTTTTATCCTTGTCACTTAGTTGTTGCTTTATACATTTTATGGACGAAATAATCAATTCACTGCCATTTCCCGGTTATACTTATTCCGGTACTCAATAGGCGAGAGGCCGGTTATCTTTTTAAATATATTACGGAAAGCCTTATTGTCAGAATAGCCTACGGCATACATCACCTCGTTCACATTCTCGCGGCCTGATTCGAGGCTCTTTTTAGCGGCTTCAATTTTTACACGCTGCAGGTATTCAACAGGGGTATTAGAAGTGGCTTTTTTAAACCTGCGCTCAAAATTACGGCGACTGATGGAAAACATATCAGATAGCTGGTCGACAGATATTTTAGCACCTACGTTACGCTCAATATATATCTGTGCCTTTTTAATGGATTCATCCTGGTGCTCTTTTTGCCCGCTGAAGATGACAAATGGCGACTGGCTTTCGCGGTCGATCTCAATTTCCATCACCTTTGAGCAATGCACGGCAACATCGCGCCCGCAATATTTCTCAACCAAATAGATCACCAGGTTAAGGAAGGAGTAGGCCCCGCCGCTGGAATAGATACCCAATTCATCAATGATCAGTTTCTCGGGCATTAGCTTAATATTAGGAAACGCCTGCCTGAAAATATCGGCTGACATCCAATGAGTGGTACAGGCTTTACCTTTTAACAGGTTGGTTGATGCCAGTAAGAATGCACCTGTACATAAGCTGGCTACCTCGGCACCGTGTTTGTATTGCTCGGTGATCCAGGGTACAAAATCCATATTGCGCTCGAGGCCCTCCATTGGGTTACCATAAAAGGCAGGGATCATAATCAGGTCGGTCTTTTCCACTTCCTCTACCTTTGAATCAGGACGTATGGCAAACAGACCGTGATATAGTTCAGTTTCCTTACTTAATCCAACGAGGTGAATATCAAAAGGCGGCTTTTTACCTTGTGCTTCCATGTACTGGTTAACAAAAGCAAATACTTTATAAGTACCTATCACACTGCTGAGTATGATGGGCCCCTGTGGGATGACGATTGACACGTGTTTCATTTTGCTGATCCGTTAGAATTGGTATTAAACAAAGGTATAGCATGTTATTGGCGCAATCAACCCCTAAGGTTGTCGTATTTACCCACCATCTCCTTTTTAAAATCGGGGTAGGTTTGTGTAGCCCCCACCTAAATCCTCCCCCAGCAGGGGAGGACTTAAATAGGAGGCGGTTGATTTATTCTTTCATCTGCAGGGCATATTAACTTAATCAGTGTAACCTACATTTAACCAATAAAATTATAAAACCTTAAAAGCTAATAACAATGGACAATTCAGTAAACATTATCAACTGGTTTGAGATATCAGTAAATGATATTGCCAGGGCTAAAAAATTCTATGAAACTATCTTCTCCGTTAAACTGGAAGAGTCGGACATGATGGGTATGAAAATGGCCATGTTTCCGTATGATATGGGAGGAAAGGTATCAGGCGCATTGGTGCAAAGCGAAATGCACACACCAGGCACTGACGGTGCCAAAATATACTTTAATGGAAATCCCGATTTAGACGCAGCACTCTCAAAAGTGGAAGCAGCAGGTGGAAAGGTAACTATGCCCAAAACCAAGATCAGCGATGATGTAGGTTATATGGCCTTTTTTATAGATACTGAAGGGAATGGGGTGGCGTTGCACTCAAACGCTTGAATTATCCTTCACTTACGGACGGACAAACTTTTAACTACTTGTCATTCTGAGCGATAGCGAAGAATCTTCTATAATATGCATAGTATGGAACATGGTGAAGAGGATATTTCGCTATCGCTCAACATGACAGAGTGACTTTACACTACCATCCGCCTTGTAGCCCTTCTTTAAGGGCCGCCTGGTAATTTTTAAGATCGAAGGAATACAGGTAGGGTGCTTTATGCGCTCCGCCTTTTCGTGGTTCCTCTGAGCGGTTGAGTATGCCAAAACCCAGCATCCTGCGCTGAAAGTTACGGCGGTCGAGTTTTTTATCCAGGATGGTCTCGTATAGCTTTTGCAACTCGGGCATGGTAAACTCCTTTGGCATCAGGTTATATCCTATGGGCTGATAATTGAGCTGCAGACGCAAAGTATCCAATGCAGTTTTTAATATACGGGCATGGTCCAGTTTAAGGTCGGGCAGGTCGGCCAGGTCATACCAGATACAGCTTTCAGCATGGGCATCAGGAGTGGGGTTTACATGCACAAAATCAACCAATGCATAATAGCCTATGCTGAGAAACCGCATAGAGAACCAGTTCTCTTCGGCAGGCAGCATATCTTTATAAAGATCGTGATGCGGCCTTGCCCTGTC
>JBEHXM010000208.1:0-4831 GCA_048498695.1 Bacteroidota bacterium | reverse complement strand
GTATCCCGCATATCCCATTCACCCAAGTCATAAATTTTATATTCGGCTGATGCAATGTTTATTTCTTTTGAGACACCTCTAATTGTAACCAGTAGCCTGGATCCGCGTGGTGATTTTGCTGCAAGTTTTAAAAAGAGTGAACCTTTTTGGGTGGTGCGGAAATAGGTTTTGAATTCTACGTCTTTGAAAGACCATTTTTCTATTCCATTTTTTGTGATGCATTTATTTCCCTTCTCCTTACTTGCCCAGGTATTTCCACCAGTTGGAATGGAAACTGAGTCCGGCATTTGTGAGACAGCATTTATTTTACCTGCCTTCATCGGAGAAAAAGATTGAAACAATAAACAAATGAGAAAGAAAAAGGAGGTAAGTTTTAGCAGCATAGATCAATATTAGGGTTTAATCTATTTCATTGATAAGAGCGGAAAGATACGTTTCAAGACAATAGGATTCGAAGGCCCTCCATCCAAGGGGAAATTGAAGCGGCTATTGAATTACTCACGGGGACTAATTGACCCGGTACAATAATTAGTGCCACGTATCTAAGGTATTTTTTGATATTTTTTGAAATGCCTATAAACTTTATTATAGGAAAACAAAAGACAATAGTTACCTTTCGTTCTTGCATCATTAGAGATTTCAAATGAGTCAAGTACCTAAAAAATCAGACTAACAGCGATGAAAAAAATCTTATTGTTTTCTGTTGTATTAGCTTTTATTGCCTCTTCAATTCACGCTCAACTTTCCGTCACAAAAATGATTGGAAAGAACTCGGATCAATACAAACTGGGATATTGCCTTTTTACGTTCTGGGATTTTCCTTTAACAGATGGGGGTAACAGGAGTATTCGCCTGGAGCTAATGGATCTTGCTTACTTTCCCGGGAAAGAATATAATACTACACTTAATACCCCAAATGGCCCGGCGCTTACAACCATGTCCAAGCTGTATTTTACTATTAAACTTGGCTATAAATATATTTTTAGCGAGAGCAGAACCGGATTTTATATAGAACCCTCTGCAGGGTTTGGAAGGGTAGTAGATTTAGGGGAGGATGAAACCACTACCACGAAGGGTGATGGCCTTGCATTTGCCTTTGAAACGGGATATAGTCTGGAAGTAGGCCAGCGGGGACATATTCTGAATTTTGGTGTGAAGTATGAAAATGACAGGGGCGGAAGCACACTTAGCTCTGTTGGTTGCCGCCTATCTTATGCTTTCAATATGTTTGGTAGAAAAAGTGATTACTAGATATCACGTTGTTACATCAATCTTTTATTAAACAAGACCTGGGATGGAAAGGTGGCAGGATTACTGCAGGACCCGGGTTTTTTTATCTGGATCTGGGGATTCTGGTTTGAAGGGAGGGAGCAGAGGCAGAAGGGAACTGTGATGCTTATACGATAATAATGGCTTTTATGGATTAGAATTTTTTAACGCAAGCATTTCCAGTGATGTATGTATCCCCCGTGTAACGGGGAAGGTCAGGTTTAAATTTTTCGACCGGAAATTAACAAATCCATATTCTCCTGCAGATATCATCATCACGCCGATGGGTTTTCCCTGCTCATAAAAGCTGATCCACTTCTCTGCAAAGAACTTTTGAGTTCCGCAGGGCCTGATATGGCGCTTCAGGTTTTCTTTCATCGTATCAATACCCGGGATGGTGGAAATAATCGCCGAGTCAGGGTAATCACGGCTTGAAATCACAATGCTGTCCGACCTGTCAACCACCTGCTCATACCGTTTCACGCTGTCATCCCTGCACGATATTACCAGGAACATGATGAAAAGCGGGACAAGAAAAAAAGTGCGCATTAATGAATTATAGATTTAGATAGAAGCAAATTATTAACCTGCTGCAGCTATGAAATTACACAAAACGATCAAAGACTTTACATTGGTTAAATAGTCTTTCGCAGGCTGATTAAAATCAGTTTTTCGGTGAGCAGGCGGCCCGTACATTCGCTCCGCATTGCCAATATCCTCATACAAAAACTGGTTACAGATTTTTTGATTATAGGCCCCTGTTTGGGGGCTTTTTTTTATGAGATTATTGAAATCTGCTTTTCAATACATCCTGCAATGGAGTCTTCCTTATTTGCGATTCTATCCATGCAGTAAAGTCGAATGATACAAGCAACTGCCTCTCAAAAACATCCTTTTGAATATCTGCTAACTCGGGTTGAAGCTTATCCCATAATTTTTCTCGCTCGCTTTGCAACATAAATTTTCTTTCCTTATTTAGTACGCGAAGCATCATTTTCTCCACCCTGTATCCCTTGTCTGCGGTTGGGATTTTTCTTTTTATTGAACGGCTTTCAAAATGAATGAAATCAAGGTTTCCCAGTTCGTAGTGTATAATCAGGTCAACCAAGCGTATTGTTCGGTAAAGGGGCAGTGTATAGATTTTATTCTCCCTTACAATTTCACTGATCAGGGTCTTATCTGCTTCTTTAAACTTCCTGTAACCTATGTGTACGAGTGACCGGTACAGTGAGATTTCGGCCCTGCGGCTGAGATTAAGCTGTTCCAGCTTCGTTAGCAAAATTTCTTTATGCTGTTGAATAACAAGTTCTGAAGTATGAAAGTCTCCTTTGTCCAGGTGCGGAAACAATTCATATAAAAATATCAGCGCATTAATGTTGACCTGGAGCGTCTCCGAGGTCACCTGTATGTTCTTCAGTTTTTGAATAAAAAATTGCATCTCATCGTATCTCTTGATACTTCTAAGGTTGTAAAGGATTCCCTCAAGTGTAGAGATATAATAGAATGGAAAACCGCTCAGGCTGTTTTCTTCATGTTCAAAAAGACTGTTTAATTCACGGAATGATTGTAAACCCGATCTGTAATCTCCAACACCAATAAGATAGTTTGATTGAAACAACAAGTGGAGTTTTCTGGCCTCAAAACTATCTTTCTGCGATGAGGTAATACTCATTTCGCTGATCACCAGGTCATTTAATGCATCCTTCTCTTTTTGCGTCCTGATGTTTCCTTTGTAAAGTATTCGGTGTTTCAATAATTCATAAAGTGAGGAATGTTCGTTGATCTTCCTGATGTTTTTAAGAATCTCGTTAATCTGGAAATGTTTATTTAAAAGATCCGATTCCGAAAGATCGGGCAGGTTCATGATCAACAAGTATTCCAGTTCCAGGCGCGAAACATAAAGTAATGCGATATGGTTTTCATATCGCACGGCTTTCCGTTTCACCTGCTCCAGTAGCTCCAATGCTTCTTCATACAATGATTTTTCAAAAAGCACTCTTGCCCTTAATATCAGGTTTAACAGCAGGTAATGGCTGTCATGGTTTTCTCTTAACGCTACAAGACGGTCAAGTAAAGTTTTATATAAATAATTAACCGTGGCATTAAAGTTTGCACCATTTCTCTTCTCGGAAAATCTTTCTTTTAATTCTTTGGAGGACGTTCGCCCCGCCTCAACAATAATTTCAAACAACACAGTATAATCCTTTTCCTTTTTTCCCTCCCGAAACTTCTTTTTTTCACTCGGGGATAGAGAGTTTACCAATAGTATGAGAGAATCTGTCTGGATCATATAGCTGAACGTATTGGGGGGGATAATATAATTCTGACAAAACGTCGAAATGTTCCCTTCTAATTTGTTGATTTACAAAATAGTAGTAATTTGACCCTGTGAATTTAAATTCTTTTTTTTTGACAAACTTAGTTTTTAATGCACTTTACGTGAAGCTATTTTTGGTAAATCAAAATAAATTATTAAACTGACGATTGCCATGCTTGCTAGAACACTAACTGGATTTAAAAAGGAATAATCAGCTTAAAAATTTTGTTGGGCATATTTGGGAAAACCCACGGGCCACTTCGGGAAAGTACAAACCCGAGCCAGTAGGCTCATGCCCTTCTTATTGCCTTAAATACACGAAGTAGTATCGTGGCATAATGGACAGCCTTTGTTAATCTAAAGAATAAAAACATTGAAAAACAAAATTGTAGTTATCGGAAGTTCAAACACCGATATGGTCATTAAAGCCAGCAGGCTTCCCGTGCCTGGAGAAACAGTTATAGGTAACGAATTTATGATGAACCCTGGTGGCAAAGGTGCTAACCAGGCCGTGGCTATTGCGAGGATGGGGGGCGATGTATCATTCATAACCAAAACAGGAAATGACCTATTTGGGAGGCAGTCGGTCGAGTTGTATAACTCGGAGAATATCAATACTGATTTTGTTTTCTCTGACCACGATAAACCCTCCGGTGTGGCTATGATTTCTGTTGATGCTTTTGGGGAAAATTGCATTCTTGTCGCTCCCGGTGCCAATGCAAGCCTCTCTGTCAAAGACATTGAAAAAGCACGGAATGAAATCAGCAATGCAGGTATCCTGCTTATGCAGCTCGAAATTCCCATGGAGGTGGTGGAATACGCGGCGGAGATTGCGCACGCAAGCGGTGTCAAAGTGATATTAAACCCTGCGCCTGCTCAAACTCTTTCTGACAAATTACTGAAATGTTTATCCCTCATAGTCCCAAATAATACAGAGGCAGAAATGCTGTCTGGTATTAAGGTGAAAGATTGGGCATCAGCCCGGAATGCGGCCGATAAAATCAGCGATAGGGGAGTGCCGGTAGTCGTCATCACTCTGGGATCTCTTGGTGCGCTAATTAAAGAAAACGGAGCTTATAATGAAGTTTCATCCGAAAAGGTAGAAGCAGTGGATACAACAGCAGCCGGTGATACGTTCTGCGGAACACTTTCCGTGGGTATTTCAGAAGGAAAATCGATTGTCGAAGCAGTAAAGATGGCCTGCAGGGCTTCAGCCATCACTGTTACCCGTATGGGTGCACAGGC
>JBEHXM010000207.1:0-4853 GCA_048498695.1 Bacteroidota bacterium | reverse complement strand
GCCGCACGGTAGGATACGCCCTTTTGCTTCTCGTCCAGCTCTTTCAAAAAGCCGTAGCTCAGCATTTTCTTCCTGAAATTACGTTTATCCAGTTTTTTATTTAAAACCGCCTCATAAAGCAATTGCAGTTGTGTAAGCGTAAATTTTTCGGGCAGCAATTCAAAAGCAATAGGCTGATAATTCAGCCTGCGGCGGATCTTATTAAAACCTGTTTTGAAGATCTCGGTATGGTCAAATGCCAGTTTAGGCAGTTCATTTACCGGGTGCCAGAAAGCTTTACGCGCATATTGCGTGATGGGCCTCAGATCTTTTTGACCGTTGATCCGGATCAGCGCATAATACGCCACCGTTATTACGCGGCCTTGCGGGTGACGGTTTACTTCGCCAAAAGTATGGAACTGCTGCATGTGCAGATCGCGCAAGCCTGTCAACTCGTACAATATACGTTCGGCAGCATCATCAATACTTTCATCCTGCTCCACTATATAACCAGGCAGGGCAAGCCAATCTTTAAAAGGCTCTTCGTTCCGCTCGATCAGTAATATTTTCAACTCCCCTGCTTCAAAACCGAATATTACACAATCGATTGAGAATACTGAATTAAATGTAGGTAACTTTACTTCCAAAAGATGAATATTTAAGGTTTATAAAGATATAATTGGAACTCTCTAAGATAAAAAAAATAAAATAAAATTCAATGGTGTAATATACACACACTATATTCGCAACGAAAAATATATTTGCGCAAAGATGCATAAAATTTCAAAACTCGCAGTATTAACATCAGGCGGTGATGCACCCGGGATGAACCCATGTATCAGGGCTGTTGTTCGTACTGGAATATATAATGGTTTAAAGGTGGTAGGTATCCGCAAAGGTTACCAGGGACTTATCGAGAACGATATGTATGATATGACACCACGTTCGGTAAGTAACATACTGAACCTGGGAGGTACCATTTTAAAAACTGCACGATGCCTTCCTTTCCGTACCGATGAAGGGATGGAGATGGCCTACCAGCATTTGAAGGAACATGAAATTGACGCCCTGGTAGTGATTGGCGGCGACGGAACTTTTACCGGTGCGCTACGCTTTTCCAAAAAATACCCGGACATAGCAGTGATGGGCGTACCGGGTACTATAGATAATGACCTTTATGGGTCAACCTATACGCTGGGATTTGATACCGCAACCAATACCGTGGTTGAAGCAATAGACAAAATACGTGATACTGCCGATGCGCACGACCGCTTATTCTTTATTGAAGTAATGGGCCGTGACAGTGGCGCTATTGCCCTGCGAGCCGGGGTTTGCTGCGGCGCCGAGGCTATTTTACTGCCTGAGAAAGCTACGGCAATAGATGACCTGATCAATAATCTGAAAGAAGGGCAGAATAAAAAGAAATCATCCAGCATTGTGATCGTTGCCGAGGGCGATAAAAATGGCGGGGCTTATGATATTGCACGCATCGTACAAAAAGAAGTGAAGTTTTACGATGTAAAAGTTACCATATTGGGTCACTTACAACGGGGCGGCAGCCCTTCGGCCTTTGACAGGGTACTTGGAAGCCGTTTAGGTTACGCTGCAGTAAACGCATTGCTAAAGGGCGAGACACAAAAAATGGTAGGTCTTCAGGCTAATCATATACGGATAACCAGCCTGGAAGAGGCGCTTACCCAACACGAATTTAAACTGGAAGTGGATTTGATGGAGATGGCCGACATTTTATCTATCTAAAATAAATGATTGCAGTTGTATACAGTGGTTCTAATTATGCCGAATGGCGCCTTGCAGACAAGGGAAGAACGATAGCTTCCTTTAAAACTGCAGGCATCAATCCATATTTCAACGACGAAAAACAGATACAACAACTGCTTAATAAAAATATCAACCTCATTCATCACGCCGAAGAAATAAAGCGTATCTATTTCTTCGGAGCCGGCTCATTTTCTGAGGATCTGAAACATACCGTCCATAATGCGCTGTCGGCCTTTTTCAAATTTGGCAAGGTAACGGTTGAGCACGATATTGATGCTGCTGCCATAGCCTGCTGCAGAAATAATCCTGGTATTGTATGTATTTGCGGAAGCGGTTCAAACGCCGCCTGGTATGATGGCCGTAAGATCAAATCCAACAACTATGGCCTGGGCTACATATTGGCCGATGAGGGGTCGGGCAACTGGCTGGGGCGTCAATTGCTTAAGGCATTTATGAACGAAACCCTTCCGCCAAACATCAAAAAGAAGTTTGACCATCGGTATGATCTTGACCGTAAGACCTTATTAGAGAAGATATACAGGCAAAAACAACCTGCTTTATTCCTGAGTTCGTTTACTGAATTTTATCTTGAAAACAAGGAAGACAATTATCTTAAGAACGTCATAATAAACGGTTTCAATAGGCTAATAGATACTTATTTAGTACCTTTACATAAGCAACATCCCGGTGCCGATATACATTTTGCAGGCTCCGTTGCTGCAAATTTTCAGGATTATCTTTATGAAGCAACATCCCGCACAAACCTTACCATAGCAAGTGTTATCAAAGAACCCATAAATAATTTATTAACGTATTACTCTAATAAAAATTAAAAAACATGAAAATAGGAATTAACGGTTTTGGCCGTATTGGACGCCTGGCTTTCAGAGCTGCAATTGACAGGCCTGATGTAGAAATTGTTGGTATTAATGACCTTGTTGAGCCTGATTACATGGCTTACATGCTGAAATACGACTCTACTCACGGACCATTCAAGGGCACTATCGCTGTTGAAGGCGGCCACTTGGTTGTAAACGGTAAAACTATTCGCGTAACTGCCGAAAAAGATCCTGCTAACCTAAAATGGAACGAAGTTGGCGCTGAGGTGATCATTGAATCAACCGGCTTGTTTCTGACCCAGGAAACTGCACAAAAACATATTGACGCAGGTGCTAAGAAAGTGGTAATGAGCGCCCCTGCAAAAGACGACACCCCTACTTTCGTTATGGGTGTTAACCATAAGCTATTAAAAGCCGATCAGCATATCGTATCAAATGCTTCATGTACTACCAATTGTTTGGCCCCTGTTGCCAAAGTATTGAATGATAAATTCGGTATCGAAGAAGGTTTGATGAGCACTATACACGCAGTAACTGCTACTCAAAAAACTGTTGACGGACCGTCTGCAAAAGATTGGAGAGGTGGTCGTGGTGCATATCAGAACATCATCCCATCATCAACCGGCGCTGCTAAGGCCGTGGGTTTGGTTTTACCTGAATTGAAAGGTAAATTAACAGGTATGTCTTTCCGCGTACCGGTTTCCGACGTTTCTGTAGTTGACTTAACTGCCCGCTTAAAAACTCCTGCTACTTACGAGGAGATCAAAAAGGCAATGAAAGAAGCGTCAGAAGGTGAATTGAAAGGCATCCTGGGTTACACCGAAGACGAAGTTGTATCAGAAGACTTTAAAGGTGATGCGCGTACATCAATTTTTGATGCTAAAGCCGGTATCGCATTGAGCAATAACTTCGTTAAAGTAGTATCATGGTACGATAACGAATGGGGTTACTCAAACAAACTGATCGACCTGGTACAGGAATTAGGCAAATTATAATCAAAATCTGATATAATGTTAAAACCCACCGATAAACTTATCGGTGGGTTTTTCATTTTGGAAAAAATTGAAATACTGTATATCAAGGTGTTACAAGTGTAGCGGGGTGTAGTACTACACTACACCCTTAAATTATTCCGTTTTCAAACTTTTAACCGGGTTCATCAATGCCGCTTTCAGGCTTAAGTAAGATACTGTGCTGAATGCGATAACTACCACCGTCAAAAATGGTATGATAAAGAACAGCACGTTGATATCTATCCGGAAAGCATAGGTTTGCAGCCATTTATTGATGGCATACCAGGCCAATGGTATCGACACTAAAAATGCAATAACGATCAGTATCGCAAAATCCCGATATAGTAATTGCAGGATATTATTTACCGAGGCACCCAATACTTTACGGATGCCGATCTCTTTGGTCCGCTGTACAATAGTATAGGATACCAATCCAAATAAACCAAGGCAGGCTACTAAAATGCCTATCCCTGTAAATGTTGCAAATACTTGTCCGAATTGCTTATCGGCATGGTATTGCTCGTTAAAATGCTGATCAAGGAAATAGTAATCAAACTGATCTTCCGGGAAAAACTGCTTCCAGTTGGCGCGCAGGCCCTCGATGGTTTGCTGGATGTTCGCCGTGCCAACTTTAACAGATATCTCCCCTCCTATGTCAGGTATGCAACGGAAGATGATCGCATCATAAGCATCCCGTAGTGATTGCTGGTGATAATTATCCACTACGCCTACTATGGTATAAATTTTACCCCAGAAGTCTATCCGTTTATCTAAAGCATCAGTTGGCTTATTATAGCCCATTAGTTCCGCTGCCTTTTTGCTTAATACTACCGAAGCAGTATCTGTAGGGTATGCTTTTGATATCTTTCTTCCGGCTAAAATTTTGAAATCGAAGGCGTCGAGATAATCATAGTCTCCACCTACTATCCGGTATTGTTTGGCGGTAGATTCAGCCGCACCGTGTAATTTTATACCGCCCGCGTTCCATGGAATCGGTTCTCCGGGCACAACTGTAGATGCCGTAACGCTTTTAACATTGGTCAATTTCAGGCTTTCTTCCTTAAAATTCTTCATTGTGCGAAAGAAGGAGTCGACCTTTGCCAATGGACCTTTGATCACCACTGTCTGATCAATATTAATACCCAGGTTTTGCTTCTGCATATATTGAATCTGCCTGAATACCGTCACTGAGCCGATCAGCAGGAATATGGATGCAGCAAACTGAAATACTACCATACCCTTT
>JBEHXM010000206.1:0-4873 GCA_048498695.1 Bacteroidota bacterium | reverse complement strand
ACTGATTGCCAAGTCAGCGGGTGGCGTGGATCGGAATCGCATTGCCGCCGTGTATTTGACAAGAATGCTATTCTGCTATTAAGCATCGTTTCAATAGCTATAGCCTTGCTGTTTTTTCGAAAGGTTAAAAGAGAGCCGGAAGGTCAGATCCCGCATACACGCCTGGTATTAATCTTATTTATCACCTTGCAGGTGGTGTCGCTCTTATTAAACTTAACAGGCAGGTTCAGTTTAGCTAAAATAATAGGAATTACTTCTGTATTTAATTTATGGATGCTGGTGAGCCTTTACTTTATTATCCATATTATCATACAGGGAATTTTCTTACAATTTCACACTAAAAATGCAGAAAATACTTTTGTCAGCTGGATTGATTATGAGGTTCTTCAAAAGAAATTCAGAAGTACGCTGACCGCTTTTGCAGCATTGTTGTGGGGGTTCTTCCTGCTTCAAAATTTGAATATTGATGATTGGGTACATGATTATCTTACTGATACGCTGAATCAATCGCGCAACATAGGCGGCGCTTCGTTTACCTTCGGAGGCTTTGTTATCTTCATCATTGTTATCTGGCTGTCAACTTTAATATCAAAAATCATCAGCTATTTTTATGATATTTCAGCTCAGCATGCAACTGACCTTACTGCACTAAAAAAGAAAAACCGTGCATCTACCCTTTTGATCAGGATTGGCGTATTTACTGTCGGCTTCCTGCTTGCTGTGGCGGCTTCAGGTTTCCCGATAGATAAGTTGACCATTATTTTTAGCGCTTTTGGTGTGGGTATAGGTTTTGGCTTGCAGAATATTGTGAACAACCTGGTATCGGGTATGATACTGGCGTTTGAGAAACCTGTGCAGATTGGTGATATCATTGAAGTCGGCAGTCATGCCGGAACGATCAAAGAGATAGGTATACGGTCAAGCAAATTGGCCACACGCGATGGCTCTGAAGTAATTATTCCAAATGGGGATATGATATCACAGCAGGTAGTCAATTGGACCTTAAGCAATACCAATAGCCGTGTAGAAATGTCTGTCGCTGTAGCTTATGGAGCCGATATTGAAAAAGTTAAAAAATTGCTGATCGACCTGCTTTGTAAAAGGGATGATATCATGGATACCCCTGCCCCTTCGGTGTTTGTTAATAACATTACCGATAAGTTTATAGAGTTTAAGGCATCCTTTTGGGTAGCAGATATTGCTAATTCTTCTACACTAAGAAGCAGTGTTTTAAGTGAAATTTACCTGGCTTTTAACAAAGAAGGTATTAAGCTGCCAACAACATAACAGTCATTAATAAAAGTCTTTAGGATCAAGTGCGCTAAAAGTCCTTTTCTTCTTCATAAAGAAATCCCAAACGATGCTGCGTTTATACATGCCCTTTAAACGATGTAGATTACTTCTTTTGGTAGTTTTAGGTCCGCCGCCCTTAAATACATGCCCGATAAAATTCTGATGCGCGCGACTGATAGCCCAGGCATCCTTACGTTTTCCCTCATTCAGAAAACGGGCAATGGCTAGCAGGTCCATCCAGAAACGGATAAAGATAATAAGCGTAGCCCGCCAGAACGAGAGGTTGTTTTTAAGCAGCAACAGGTTATTCCTGAAATTCAGAAAAGTCTTGAAGGGGTTTTCAGTATTCAAAGTACCACCGCCCACGTGGTAAACTTCTGACTGGGCACAGTACATCACCTTATAGCCCATGTTTTGAAGACGCCAGCAAAGATCTATCTCCTCCATGTGCGCAAAAAACCGATTATCAAAACCTCCTGCCTCAACCCAATATTGCTTTTTAACAAACATGGCAGCACCCGTGGCCCAAAATACTTCGTCTGATTGCCGGTATTGGCCATTATCCTTTTCTATCTCGTAAAACATTCGCCCCCGGCAAAAAGGATAGCCATAAATGTCAATAAAACCGCCAGCTGCGCCGGCGTGTTCAAAATGATCTTTTTCGGCAAATGATAAGATCTTCGGAGCGGCTGCAGCTATCAGCGGATCGCTTTCCATTAATTCGATAACAGGCTCTATCCAGTTCTGGGGTACCTCAACATCTGAATTAAGGAGGATGAAGTAATCGGCCTCTACCTTTTCCAATACCCGGTTATAACCACCTGTAAAGCCATAGTTCTGATCATTTTGTATGATTTGAACCGCCGGGAAATTTTGTCTCAGGAAATCTACAGAATCATCGGTCGACCCATTATCGCCCACAATAATATCGAGGTTTGGCCAGGTGGACGCCATAACAAAAGGCAAAAACTGTCGCAGGTATTTGACCCCGTTCCAGTTTAAAATGACAATGGCAACTTTAGGCGTATGGGTCATTCAAATATTAACAGGTTTATGATGGACAGATCAGGGTTCATTTGCGCCTGCAATTCTACATTTTTTTAGCCATATAAATGGCATTAGTCTACCACGGCATGTTCAACATCTTCCGGCTTAAACTTCCACCTGCGGTGCGACCATAGCCAGTATTGCGGCTCTTCCCTGATCACTTGCTCCAGGTATCGCACATGCGCCTTAGTGACCTCATGCGGCGCTGCATTTTTAACATCATCAATTAAAGGGATGGCTGTATAAGTATAATACCCTCTTTTTACCCTTCTCATCTCACAAAAATATACCAGGCTGTCAAATGATTTGGCCATTTTCTCTAATCCTAAAAAAACCGCCGTAGGCTGATTTAGAAACGTAGTAAAATAGGTAGACT
Organism: Bacteroidota bacterium; assembly: GCA_048498695.1. GTDB lineage: Bacteria > Bacteroidota > Bacteroidia > Sphingobacteriales > Sphingobacteriaceae > Mucilaginibacter. The sequence goes on along the minus strand of JBEHXM010000206.1, from coordinate 2,157 downwards.
CATGCCGCACCGGTGTTTGGTCACCCAAAAGCACGGTGATAAATGGCTCATCCTTAAGTTCGACCATTTTTCGCAATATCATTTTCATAGCAACCGGTATACCCCTGAAACGTGACCGGGTTTTTATAAAAAAACGATCAAAAACAGTATTGCTCAGCGGCTTATATATGATCATGAATTTTTTATCGGTGATGGAAGTAATAGCCAGGGCCAGCATCTCCCAGTTACAATAGTGCCCTGCTACAGCAACTATTTTTTTGTCAATACCTAACAATTTCTTAACCAGTTCAGGGTTGGTAGCCGTTACCCGTTTACTCAATTGTTCTGGTGATATGCTGATGGTTTTGATAGTTTCAACCACCAGGTCAGCAAAGTATTGATAAAATTTCCGTTCAATATTCTGGCGCTCCTGTATGCTTTTTTCGGGAAAGGCATTTTGCAGGTTTTGTTGTACTACTTTTCTGCGGTAACCAATCAGGTGATAGACTATTACAAATAATAAATCAGATAAGAAATACAAAAGCCAAAAGGGCAGCAACGACAACAGGTATAAAAAGAATACACCTATATGCGAAAGCCCTTTTTTTATCATTATTTTATCCGAATTTTGAACACAAACATAGAATATATGATTGAAAAAGGCGCTGTACTGCCAATGTTTTATCTGCCACCGGTTGAATATTTTAAGGAGCTAGCTCATTATAATCCTGATTTTGTGATAGAAAAACAGGAACACTTTCCAAAGCAGACCTATCGTAACCGCGCGAATATTTATTCGCCCGACGGTGTGCTCACATTGGTTGTGCCTGTAGTAAAAGGGTCAAAAGCACATACGCCGGTTAGGGACGTAAAAATAAGCTACGATTTTAGTTGGCAGCGTTTGCATTGGATGAGTTTGCAGGGATGTTATCGACGCTCGGCTTATTTTGAATATTATGAAGATGAATTCGCCCCGTTTTATGAGATGAAGGAAACTTATTTGCTTGATTATAACGAGAAGCTATTAACCCTATTGCTTAAGCAACTAAAGATAAAAACCACACTTAATTTTACTGAAAGCTATGAGCCGGCATACATCGGTTTAACCGACTTTCGAGCCAGTATTCACTCGAAAAAGGGATCGGCCTTCAATCAGAAACCCTACTTCCAGGTTTTTGAAGAACGGCATGGCTTTATGAAAAATCTCAGTATTATTGATCTGCTGTTTAACCAGGGGCCTCAATCATTAAATTATTTATAAATGAAAGAAATAAAACGTATCCGTTACAAAACCCGCAGGCGACCTGTTCAGGTGGGCGAAAAACCAGGCTCGATCAATATTGCGGACGATGCGCTAAAACCTGTAATTATGGTTTACAGCTATAATGAAAGGGAACTGGTAAGTTCGGAAGGAAAAACACTTGAGGTGATATTGTCGCAATTTAAGAAATGCTGCGACCATACCCATTGGATACAGGTTAAGGGCTTGGGTGATGCTAAACTGATTGAAGAAATAGGCAGTCATTTAGGGATCAACCCACTCGTTTTAGAAGATATAGTGAACACGCATCAGCGGCCGAAATTTGATGAATATGATGATTATGTATTTAGTACCAGCCGTATCATTCATTTTAATAAAGACAATGAACTGGTTAATTGCCAGTTTTCGGCGCTGCTCAAAAGCAATATCATTATCAGCTTTGAAGAAACCCATGATGAATATTTTGAGGGTGTTAAGTTGCGGCTTAAAGCAGGTAAAGGCTCCATTCGCACCGCTGGACCGGGCTATATGTGCTATGCCTTAATAGACACTATACTGGATAACTATTTTGTACTTATGGCCCAGGTGGGTGATAAACTGGATGAAATAGAAGACCGCTTGTATAACAGCGCAGATAAAAGCGTGATGTACAACGCCCAGGCATTAAAACGGATACTGATCATCATCCGCCGCGCTACCTGGCCCGAGCGGGATAAGATCAATGAAATGATCCGTACTGAAAACCCGTTGATAATGCCCGAAGTAAAGGTATACCTGCGCGATGCCTACGACCATGTGATACAAATAATGGATTTGATAGAAAACTACAAGGAAATCACTTCCAGTATCATTGATCTTTACCTTTCGATGGTAAGCATATCGTGCCGGTGCTGCTGATCGCTGCCGCCATGGTCCGC
>JBEHXM010000205.1:0-4876 GCA_048498695.1 Bacteroidota bacterium | reverse complement strand
TTTTGTTTTGGCCCGTCCTCATAGGCTACGGTGTATACCATGGTTGGCCGGTCGTCATAGCTACCATAAGCCAATATGATCACTTCTTTAAAAGAGATCTTTTTCTTGTTCCAACTCTTTGGGACGCCGCTGATGATTAACGTTATAGTACGATCCACCGCGCTCGTGTAAAACCGTTCAATCCCCGATTCCAGAAGGTCGACCTTCTCGTCGTCATCGATAAGCTGATCGATCCTGCTGTCGCTTGTTTTGAGGTAAAGCGCATCCTGCTCATCCAGGTCAGCGAGTTCTCGCACCTGTTTGCCGGTGATATAGCGCTGGTGCCACTGAAATACCGCGCCATTTACTTTGAGTTCGAAATCTTTTCCAACAAAAAAGTATTCGATGCCAGGGCGTGCAAGGTCCACCTCCTCATCATTTTCGATGAGGTTGTCTACCCAGGGCGCCCGGTCTTGCAAGTATAGTTTCGCGTCCAGCGGAATACCGGCTACTTTTTTGATCTCTCTGCCAAAAAGGAATTGCTGGCCGGTTATGTAGTTGTTGTCCTCCACGGTGAAGGATAATTTGCCCGCGACTTCCGCCGCATTTTCTTCTGAATTCATTTTTTTAATTTCTATTTGTTATACCTATTTATTACCGGGCCTTTCAGCCTTTTCGGCAGAGTATGCATACAACTATTGTAGAAATCCAAAGAATTCATGTAATTTGCTGTAGCTTTCGAGGTGCGGCCGGGATCAATCCCGGGAAGTCGCCAAACTTTGCTCCTCTGGTTAGTCCGATCACCCTCTGCTGGCGATCGGGCTTTTTTATTTTATCCACTCATTGTTTCCCTTTCTTTTAATATTATTTTAAGAAACTGTGACACATTAACGCTGCAAATATAATGAGTGAATCTAATTCCGTCAAGTGTTAAATTTAGATTTTCATATTTTATAACGATTATAAATAGATTAGTTTGTTGTATTTAGATTGTTTCGTATATTTGTACAAAAAATGGCAATGAAAACACTCGGAAAAACCTTAAAGGACGCTCGTGAAGGCGTACCTTTTACGCTAAAACAGGTGGAAGAAGCAACCGGCATTTCAAACGCTTATATCAGCCAACTCGAAAACGAAAAGATCAAAAAGCCTTCCGCCAACGTTTTGCATAAACTTGCGACCGTATACAATATGGAGCTTCAGGTATTACTGGCGGCAGCCGGCATTATTGAAGAGTCGGATACGCCAAAGACCAGGATGCTGAATTCCGTAGCATTATCTTCACAGCAGCTCTCCGGAGATGAAGAAGAAGCATTAATGAAATATCTTAAATTTTTAAGACACGAAAAGCGCAATGGTTGAGTCTCATACCAGAAAGGATATAGAGAGTATCGCCTATGATATTCTTAAAGCCAGCAAAAGCTGGGGGAAATATCCCACCCCGGTTGACACGATTGTTAATTATTCGGACCTGATCGTCAATAAAACTTTAGACGTATCTCAAATACATCACGGCTACGCTTCCAAAGTAACCGATTCCCTGTTGCGTGCTATATCGAAAGTAAGAGGCATATTTGACCGGAGTGAGAAGACGATCTATCTTGACTTATCTCAGAATGATCAAAAAAAGAATTTCGTGAAGCTACATGAGGTAGGGCACGGCGTTTTGCCATGGCAAAATCAAACCGTAGCGTTTCTTGATGACGATAATACGTTGAGTTTAGATTATAGGGAGCAGTTCGAGGCAGAAGCTAACCTGTTCGCGTCTGCAACTCTGTTTCAGTTAGACCGCTTCGAGGGCGAAATGGCAAAACTGGAATTTGGATTGAAAAGCGCCATGGCTATTGCGAAAATATTTGGTGGATCGAACCATGCGGCATTCCGCAGATATGTCGAATACTCAACTAATCGTTGTGCACTGCTTGTTTTAAAAGATATCACAAACAGGGGTGAACTGGCCAACTGTGGCGTAAGGAATTATTTCCAATCTGATAAATTTCTTCGTCAATTCGGCAGATTAGAATGGCCGGACCAACTTGGATTTGAATGGCCGTTTGTGAAGGACTATTATACTGGCAGGCGAATGAAATTCCAAGGGAGCCTTTCGTTGAAGACCAGTTCCGGGACGACCGAATTTCAATACGATTTTTTTGATACCTCTTATAATGCTTTTGTTCTGCTATACCCGAAAGGCGAAAAAAACGGTAGAAAAACAAAGATAATCTTATCAACCTAATGTAATTGTGTTAAAAACAATCGACTTTAAAGTGCTAATAACCAAGTAAATAAATCACTTCGCTGTTTTTTGTTAATAAATTCTGTTAACAAAATTTATTTTATTTCTCGTTTTTGGTATCTTATTAGCAATACTCGTCGTATATTTAATAACCAAACATCTCAATCATGTTAATGTCGCATAATACTTCAGATCAGGAGGTTGATTTTTTTCTATCATTCCTTTATGATGCGATCAATGGGGATGACCGATATAAACCAACGATTACTTCATTACTTAAAGATGCTAAGTCTTTAGCCAACGGTAGATCCGTATTCGATCTTGATAAAACATCTTTAAACTTAAAAATACTTATTGATCGTTTTGCGCATGACTGGCTTTTGAAAGTAGATGTCGATCAGCCTTCAACGGACGACCTTCGCCAGTTGCAGCAGATCATTAATGATCACAAAAATTATGCGGTGGCGTAAGCCCGCCGTTAAACACCGATGCTTCCAGTTAAAAGGCTATTATATCTGCAGCTCTATCAAGCTGAAACACTTATCACCAACGCACGGAAGTACAACTTCTCAGATACCCAGAAGGATAATTATCTGAAGAAACTCGAAGAACTTTTCAAAGGGATCAAACAGAGTATAGAAAAGGGTTTCGACGATGCCAAGATCTTTGAGAAAAAGAGCCACCTTGATTTTATTTTCAAGAGCTTGGAGTTCCTAAAAGATAGTACGCTTAATACAATACCGTTCGAAGTGGTTGGTTGCCTGAATAAGGCCATGAGCGACTGGATCGATGCGCAAAAGTTCATAATCGTTACCAGTCTTCAAAATAATCTTTATTCATTCAGTTACGATCTTTCGTACGCCATGAATAAAAACTTTTATCAATCATTGGAAACAGAGTATGGAGTGATCTTCGATCAAAAACTCGTACAGATCAATTTACCGCTCACGCTGTCAAAAGATTATTTATCTTCAGTTGCATTATATCATGAGTTGGGACATTTCGTTGATTTGCAACATTCGATCACGTCAACTCTCCGGTATGCCATTGAACTGAAACAGATCCCGGTTGCAGGCATGATCAACTATATGCCGTTCCTGACAGCGCCGGTTATTGATTCGATCAAACTAGCATATCATCTAGGCGAGTATTTTTGTGACCTTTTCGCTGCCCAATATGTTGGCGAAACACTGGGCTTGTTCTTGGAATATATCACAAGTAACTCAAACAAGGACAACCTGACTCACCCATCAACGGTGAACCGGGTGAAGGTCATCAATGATTTCATCAATGGCAACGACAACCCAATCGTCAATCTGATCCAAACAGGAGTTAACGCATTGACAGGCAAGAATTTTTCAATCAGATATGAGAAAATCGCTTCTGACGACTTTTACAAACTAATCCCTTATGAGATCAGGTCAGACGCTGAACTTCATGGGAGTATTATTTATGGCTGGCAAGTATGGCTCGATGATATCGATAAGTTCAACCAATGCATGGGTTACAATGTCAACTTATCCGAACCAAGCATTTATCGGGTTATCAATAGCCTGGTAGAAAAAACTATTGGAAATTATTTCACGATTCAACACTGGAGGAAGAATAAGTCATGAGCAGCATCATCACGGCCAAAGCAATAAAAAAGTTAATAACGGAAGAAAAACTGGTCATCAGGCCGTTACTGGACCAAGAACAGATTACCGAGATCGGCATCGATTTTCGTTTAGGAGGGAATTTTCTAGTGTCAGTGCAAGGGCGAGAGCCATTAATCAATGCATCACTAAATAATGAATTTGGTCGTGGCACATCCCGGTATTTTTTTCAGGAAACCCGTCGCCAGTTAGGTGAAACTTTCATTTTACATCCCAATCAAACTGTGCTTGCCACTAGCCTTGAATATGTAAAATTGCCTGACAATTATATACTGAGTTTATGCATGAGGAGTTCATATTCAAGATTGGGGCTAACCATGTCGACTATTGCGCAACCTGGTTATTGCGGCTGTCTTTCTATCGAACTAACGAATTATAATAATAATCCAATCAATTTATCTATAGGGGCAAGATTGTTTCAAGGGCTGTTCTACGAAACTGATGAGGGAAGTAAATATTTCGATAAGCCGCGTAAATATGTTTGCAATGTCCGCCCCGAACCGTCTGCGGTAACCAATGACGATGATCTGAACATATTATCACGCCTATGGAAGAAAAAGAATCATCTATTAGATGACTGATCCCCCCGCTGCTGGCGCACGCGTGCCGCGTGTGTCTCGTACATATGCTATCAATTGCGTCTTCCTCTTTTGGCGCTAGAAATTTCGCGCTGGCCTTTCGCGTAAAGGCTTCTAGTGCCCCGCTTCCAGGTAATGGATATATAGAAAATCGCAAAATCTATACATATCAATAACAACATGTATAGAAAACGGGCAAACGTATGCATGTGATACCGCCACAGCCGCACTATTAAACTAACCCTTGGTCAGACGCGGGTCCGCCGGGTCAGCCTTCAGGGCAATGGCAACTCGTGACTTGCATGTTCCCCCGTTAGCGATAGCAACGGATACCGGCCAATGTCGTTAAGTTAAGAAATACCACAGTTTAGAACCGGCTAAAATCCGGTTCTTTATGGTTACGAATCAAAAACTGTGGTATGTCAGCA
>JBEHXM010000204.1:0-4929 GCA_048498695.1 Bacteroidota bacterium | reverse complement strand
TTTATTCTATTCGTCGTTTTCAAAAACAAGAGTGCAAATGTAGCGTAATTTTTAAACTTTTCAAATACAAATTACTTATTTGTTAAACGGTTTTGCATATTGTAATTTAACCCATTATTAGATGTAAGTTGTAAATGTTGTATTGGTTGTAATCGTTAGCAAAGATGAAGTTTTGCCTTATTCTGTTATTACTATCCTTCCCGGTTCTTGCTTTTTGCCAGGAAAACACTGTGGTCCATTATAAAATATACGATACAAAAAACCAAAAGGTGATATCTGTGGATGATATTGTCAGCAATATGGATCGCGCAGATGTGCTATTTTTTGGAGAGGAACATAGCGATTCTACTTGTCACATTCTCGAATCTGCCATTTTTAATAAGCTGGCATCCAAATATCCCGGAAAAACCGCACTGTCATTAGAGATGTTTGAAACCGATTGCCAGAATGTATTGAATGAATACCTGGCCGGGCTGATACGTGAAAAGAATTTTATTACCGAGGCCCGTGCCTGGCAGAATTACAAGGATTACCGGCCCATGATCGAACTGGCAAAAACCAATCACATACCTGTTATAGCTGCCAATGCACCGGCAAGGTACGTGAATATGGTTAACCGGATGGGTTTGGCCAGTCTTCAAAAACTGGATGACATTGGTAAGTCATGGCTGCCTCCACTCCCAATTGATACTGCGACGGGGGCATATTATGATAAATTTATAGAAGTTATGGGTGGGCACGGCTCCATGGGCGGCATGCAGATGTACCAGGCACAAAACCTTTGGGATGCTACTATGGGCTGGTCGATCTACCGCTTTTTGAAAAAGCATCGTCATTATAAGATACTCCAGGTGAATGGCGGCTTCCATAGCGAAGAAAAACTGGGCGCAGCAGCGCAGTTAATGAAATATTCCCCTAAAGCTAAGATATTGAATATCGCCTGCTTCTCTGATGACAGTTTTGACAATCCCGACTGGAGCAACTTCAGTAAGAATAACGATTATATTATTTTAACTGATCCCAAATTGCCAAAGACCTATTAAAAAGCCTGGCTATTTTTAGCAAAACAGCCAGGCTTAGGTCTATGTTTATTAGAAACTAATAAAACGGCAGAAATAATTATGCCTTTTTTGCCAGAAGATCCCTGATTTCTGTAAGTAAGGTTTCCTCTTTTGTTGGTACGGGTTCCGCAGCAGGTGCAGCTTCCTCGGGCTTCTTTAACGAGTTGATGGCTTTCACAACCATGAAAATACAAAAAGCAACGATCAGAAATTCGATGACAACGTTAATAAAATTCCCATAATTGATCGCAACCTCCGCCACCTTATTGGCCGCATCCCCGGGCTTTATCACAAATTTCAGGTTTTTAAAATCGATGCCACCCGTCAGGTACCCAATCGGTGGCATGATAATATCATTAACCAACGAGGTAACGATTTTACCAAAGGCAGCTCCGATGATAACACCCACAGCAAGGTCGACAACATTGCCGCGCATTGCAAACTCTTTAAACTCTTTGATAATAGCCATAGTGTAGGATTTAGTGATGAATTTGTTAGTTAACTAAAGATATTAAAAGGTTTAATTATAAAAAAGATTTATTTCGGCTTTTTAAATAAACACTTCCAATTATTCTACGTTTAAGGGTAGGCCAGGCATCAAAAGTTAAACTTTTAAGTTTACGTTAATTGATGTATTTTTGGCCTTATCTAATTATGCTTAAACAGAATCTTCAACAGAAACTTTTACAAAAGCTTTCACCGCAACAGATACAATTTATCAAATTGCTGCAGGTGCCTACTGTGTCGCTTGATACACGTATAAAGGAGGAGCTTGAAGAAAATCCCGCGCTTGAAGACCTGAGCTTAACCAACCTGAACGAGCCCGAAGAACAATACCCTGACCGCGACCCGGAAGATAGTGATTATAACTCCTCTGATGAAGATGCTGGTCCGGCTGATGAGTTTAATATTGATGATTATTTGCAGGAAGATAATGTAAATGATTATGGTTCCCGGTATGATCAAAACGGTGACGATGAAGATGACCGGAAAGAAATACCTATAGCCGTACAAAGTTCATTTTTTGAGAACCTGCAATCTCAGTTAGACCTGCTTCCTTTATCCGATAAAGATTTTAGCATTGGCCAGCAGATCATAGGCAGCCTGGATGACGATGGTTACCTGCGCAGATCGATTACTTCCCTTACGGATGACCTTGCGTTTTCGCAAAATGTATTTGCCGAGGACGAGGAGGTAGAAGATATGCTAAGGATAATCCAATCTTTTGACCCTCCGGGTGTTGGCGCACGCAGCTTACAGGAATGCCTGCTGATACAATTACGAAGAAAGGATGCTATAGCCGACCCTATAGTTAAAAAAGCAATACAAGTGGTTGAGCATTACCTTGACGAGTTTACCCGCAAACATTACGATAAGCTGGAAAAGTCACTTAACATGAATTCGCACGAGTTAAGGGGGGTTATTAATGAGATCTTAAAACTCAATCCGAAGCCGGGCGATTCAAGCGAGGTGAATACCAAGCAAATGCAGGTAATACCCGATTTTCATATTTCAAACAACGATGGTATTCTCATACTAACTTTAAATTCAAAAAACGCCCCTGAGCTTCGCGTAAGCCGCTCATACCAGGAAATGTTTGAACATTATGATAAAGCGTCCCAAAAAGACAAAAAACTAAAAGAGGCTGTCCAGTTTGTAAAGCAGAAGCTCGATTCGGCAAAATGGTTTATCGATGCTATTAAACAGCGCCAGCAAACCCTGCTGAAAACCATGAATGCCATCATGCAGTATCAATACGAGTTTTTCCTGACAGGTGATGAAAAGAACTTGAAACCCATGATCCTGAAAGATATTGCTGACCGCATAGGCATGGATATCTCAACGGTGTCAAGGGTAGCCAATTCAAAATACGTACAAACCGAGCACGGCACTTATCTTCTGAAATCATTCTTCTCAGAGGCCATACAAACCGAAAGCGGCGAAGAAGTATCAAACAAAGAAGTTAAAAAGATACTGGAAGAGCATATTGGCGCCGAGGATAAAAGGCACCCACTTGCTGATGAAAAACTAACCGAAATTTTAAAGGACAGCGGCTACAATATTGCCCGCAGAACAGTAGCCAAATACCGCGAACAGATGAACATTCCTGTTGCCAGGTTGAGGAAAGAATTATAAGGTTTACAATTATATTTTTTGATAAGATCTGAAAGATAAACCCATAATCAGGGCAAGCATTACTGTTATAGCCCCTTGGCAATAAGCTCAAAGTCATCGATAGAATCGCAAATATATGATATCTTATCTTGCTTGTTGATTATCATAATAGTTGGATAAGATTTTACTCTAAGGGTCTCATCGATGTAGTTTTCCTTTACAGGAACAACAGGCATATCAAATCTTTTCTTTTTCAAAAATTGCTTTAACTTTTGCGGAGGGTCGAAAGTTAAACTTAGAAAAAGAATATCCTTTCTATTACGGTACTCTTTCATTACCTGGTTACATTTTGGCATTTCTAAAACACAATTAGTGCAATTGATAAACCAAAACTTGATGATCATGATTTTTCCTTTAGTCGATTGTGAAGTATACCTGTTACCGTTTAAATCGACATATTCAAAGTCCGGAAATTTTTCACCTCTTCTTAAATAATTCAGGTAATAAAATTGGGTATAAGCCTTTACAATTTGGCCGAAATCTTCGCTTGCTGTTGCATCAATAGGATACAGTCGATAATACAAAGAATCATTGGCCGATTGCAGTCTTAATGGAAGATATTTGCCAGTGGTTAAAAGTTGCAGGAAATTAAGATTCGGGATATTTTTACCAGTCGTATCCAATGATTGGAAATCTCCAGCCAATTTCATGTAAACATTCCAATAACTTATCAAGTCTTCCGGACTACTTAATATCTTATTAGCCGGGACAATCGGATATTCGGAATGAGTTGGGCGTTTGCAGGAAATTACATTTAAGAGCAGTGTTAACCCAAATATTATCTTAATTCCTCTTTGGATTTTAGTTTTAGAAAGCATCAGGAAATGTCAGATGGTTTTAGCAGAAGAAAATAAACCTATGTATACATCCAAATTTAAGTTAATGATGTAATTATCTTCCCGTGTTTTCACGGTTTTTTCTTCGTGTTTTCACGGTATTTTAAAAACTAATAAATTTTTAGTCCGGGTTGAGGAAAGAATTATAATCCCTAGAACATCACCACGAGCGTTGCGGTGACACTACCCTGTCTTTATTATTAAGCATCAGGCCTATTACAATTTCATGTGTGCCATTACTTACCGTACGTAAAGCTGAGGTGGTGTAGTCATAAGAATAGCTAATATTGATCAGTGAACTGATATTAAGGCCCAATAGCCCGGCAACTGAATCCTGGTTACGGTAGGACGCCCCTATCCAAACCCTATCCTGGAAAGCAAGTTTCATATTGACATCAAAGGCAACCGGTCCCGGATTGATTATTTTAACCAGTGTCGAGGGCATCAGGGTCATGTCATCAGATAAAAACAGTTTTACACCGCCCGTCACAAAATATTGCGGTACCGTTTTGGATTTGTTATAACTATCTGTCGTGCTGAAATATAAGTTCTGCGGTAATAACTGTTGTGCCGAGATGCCAACATAATAGTTGGAAGAATAGCCCCATACACCAATGCTGATGTCTGGCTTCCATTGGCTGTTATTACCATTAGCTATTACCGGGTCATTGGGGTTCTCAAGCATCAGTTGTGATGTGTTTAAGCTGGTGTGATTCAGACCTGCTGCCACGCCCGCAGATAAGTTGAAAGTGCTTGATATACCCAAATGATAAGCGTAGGTAGCATCAATATTGGTAGTGTTTATGGGGCCGGCCTGGTCAGATAACAGGGTAAAACCTATGCCATGATGCGGCTCG
>JBEHXM010000203.1:0-4956 GCA_048498695.1 Bacteroidota bacterium | reverse complement strand
ATCCATTGCTGTTGTGGGGCCGCGTTCTGCCGAAGTTTTGCAGGATTGGTATAGCGGAACATCGCCCTATACAGTGAGTCCGGTTGAAGGAATAAAAACTAAAGTGTGGAATACTGTAACGGTGAGCCACACCACCAATGCTAACCTGGCCATTGCGATGGCCAAGTCGGCAGAAACCGTAATTGTTTGTGTGGGCAATAACCCAACAGGAAATTTGGGATGGAAAAAGGTAGACGGGCCAAGTGAAGGCCGCGAGGCTGTTGATCGTGAAAGCATATCGTTAGACACGGCTCAGGAAGCATTGATCAAAAATTTGTATAAGGTCAATCCTCATATTATCGTGGTGCTTATCAGCAGTTTTCCTTATGCCATCAACTGGGAGCAGGCCAATATACCGGCCATCGTTCACATAACGCATAATAGCCAGGAGGAAGGCAATGCCCTGGCGGATGTTCTGTTCGGCGATGTAAACCCCGGCGGAAAACTGGTACAAACATGGCCCGACTCATTATCACAGTTACCGCCTATGATGGATTACAACATCAGGCATGGCCGTACCTATATGTATTTTAAAGGCAAGCCGCTTTATCCATTTGGGTTCGGGTTAAGTTATACTACATTCCAGTACAGTAATCTAAAAACAAGTACCAGTAAACTGGATAAAAATGGTGAAGTAACAGTAAGTGTCGATGTGAAAAACACGGGTAGCAGGGCAGGGGATGAAGTAGTACAACTGTATGTGAAGCACCAGGGTTCAAAAGTTGAAAGGCCGGAAAAAGAGTTGAAAGGCTTTAAACGGGTAACCTTAAATGCCGGTGAAGTACAAACCGTTAACCTAAAGCTGTCCGCATCAGCATTAGCTTACTGGAATGCAGCTAAAAAGGGTTTTGTTGTAGAAAAAGAACCTGTAGAACTGATGGTCGGCAGTTCATCAGCGGATATCCGGCTTCAAAAAATTATTAACCTAAAATAGCCTGACTATTAATAATTGATTTAATCAATTTATATTTACGTAAGCCAGCACACGATAAATATGAATTCAATAGTTGTCATCGGGAGTTCCAATACAGATATGGTGATTAAAACAGATCATCTTCCTGTGCCGGGCGAAACCATTATCGGCGGTGAATTCTTTATTTATCCCGGCGGTAAAGGAGCCAATCAGGCTGTAGCCGCGGCGCGTTTGGGTGGAAAGATTAGCCTGGTAGCCAATATTGGCGACGATATATTTGGCAGGCAGTCGGTCGAACTGATCAAAGCTGAAGGTATTGATGTTTCTGGCCTGGTGATCGAACCAAACAAAGCCTCGGGCGTTGCCTTAATTTCGGTGGACAAAAACGGGGAGAATTGTATCGCCGTAGCACCGGGTTCAAACTCCACCTTATTACCGCAAACCCTGCAAAATTCTCTGACGCTTATCAAAGAGGCTGCAATTGTAATGATGCAACTGGAGATACCGCTTGCGACTGTTGAGTATGTAGCAGGGCTGTGCAAAGCAAATAACGTTAACATGATCCTTAATCCTGCGCCTGCCTGTTTGCTTCCTGAAGAGATGTTCCTGAATATCAGCATCATTACACCTAACGAAAAGGAGGCAGAAATGCTTACCGGTATAAGCATTACCGATGAGGCCTCGGCAACAAAGGCTGCAATGGTGCTCAAAAATAAGGGTGTAGGTATTGTTATTATCACCATGGGCAAACACGGTGCTTTGATTGTAACCGATGAATATGTAAAAATGATCCCGGCACCGGTAGTAGAAGCAGTTGATTCGACAGGTGCGGGTGATGTGTTTAACGGGGCCTTGGCAGTTGCAATTGCTGAAGGGAAAGAATTGGCGGACGCGGTAAAGTTTGCCTGCAAGGCCGCTGCTATTTCGGTTACACGTTTGGGCGCACAGTCTTCCGCACCTACGCGCAAAGAAATAGAATCGTATCTTTAAGAAACCAATACCAATTTAAACCCTGATCATATGTTTATCATTCACGATTATTCCCTCGCCGTAGTATTTTGTGTTATCACGATGCTCTGTTGGGGCTCATGGGCAAACACCCAAAAAATAGCCGGCAAAAACTGGCGGTTTGAATTATTTTATTGGGATTATGTTATTGGCGTTGTTTTATTCTCGCTGTTCTCGGCGCTCACCCTGGGCAGTTACGGGCACTCAGGAAGAAGTTTTATGGCCGACCTTGAACAAGCCGATAGCTCCAATATCCTGAAAGCTATTGTGGGTGGTATTATCTTCAATGCGGCTAATATTTTGTTATCCGCAGCCATATCAATAGCCGGTATGTCTGTTGCTTTCCCTGTTGGCATCGGTATCGCGCTGATCCTGGGTGTGGTTATCAATTATGTAAATGCGCCGCAGGGAAATTTGCAGCTGATCTCTGCCGGGGTGATCTTAATTATGGCTGCCATTATCACCAATGCTGTTGCTTATCGCAAAGCCAACAAAGCGGATGCTAAATTATCTTTAAAAGGATTATTTATTAGTGTTCTGGCGGGTTTGCTGATGTCGTTGTTTTATCGCTTTATTGCCTCGTCAATGGACCTTTCAAATTTTGAGAGTCCGGCCATCGGAAAGATGACACCCTATACTGCGGTATTCATCTTTTCACTCGGTATATTACTCAGCAATTTTATATTTAACAGCATCCTTATTTATAAACCCTTTAATGGAGAGCCGACTAATTATTCTGCTTATTTTAAAAGTAAATTCTCTATCCATTTAATAGGTATACTTGGCGGAGTAATATGGGGTATCGGTAATTCGTTCAACCTTATCGCTGCCGGAAAAGCGGGTCCGGCAATATCCTACGGCTTAGGGCAGGGGGCCACAATGGTGGCTGCCTTTTGGGGCGTATTCATTTGGAAAGAATTTAAGCAGGAGCAGAAACACACCAGCAATTATATTACATTGATGTTCCTGCTTTTTATAGCCGGGTTGGGGTTATTAATTTATGCAGGTGTTTAGTTTTTCAACAAACACCTAACCCAGAAAATCCATATCTTCTTTGGATATCTTTGTTTCGGCTGCCTTCATATTTTCCTCCAGGTGTTTTACGGACGTGGTGCCCGGTATAGGCATTATCCATTCTGATCTGTGCAACAACCAGGCAATATTCATTTGGGCTGGACTGAGGTCATATTTTTTAGCCATCTGCTCAATTTTTTCCTGGCCCTTATTTAATGAGGTATGCAGTGAAAAATAGGGAATGAGCGGTATATGATGAGCTTCCAGTAAATCAAGAATTTCTTCACCGCCTGCACCACCATAGGGACCGGCCAACGTGGTTCGTTGGGTATAACCATATAAATTCTGGACACTGGCAATGTTACCCATTTTTAAGCCGGTTTCTAATTGCTCCCTGGACACATTGCTTAAACTCACATGCTGTATCAGGCCTTCTTTCTGCATCTGGAACATTGCATCCAGCGATTCATCGAAACTGGCCTCACTATGAGGCATCACGCGAAAATGCGCTAAAGTGATCTGATCCAGCTTTAGTTCTTTCAGGTTGTTTTCGATACTCTGTCTCAACTGTTCCGGTTTAGAAAAAATATTCCAGCTTTTATCATTTCCGCGAATGGCGCCAACTTTAGTACCGATGATCAAATTTTCGGGATAAGGATAAAGTGCTTCAGCAATAAGGCGGTTAGTTACGCCGGGGCCGTAGTAATCAGCCGTATCAATATAATTCACACCCAGTTCAACGGCTCTTTTGAGCACTTTCAGGGCTTCGGGGCGATTAGCAGGTTCACCATAAAACCCTTCGCCGGTAAGTCTCATGGTACCATATCCGATGCGGTGAGCAGTCAAAGGGTTTGCTGAATTTCCGCCGATAATAATAGTTGATGAAAGAGTAGTTTCCATAGATATAAAATTAGTTTGCTGAAGTCGCAGTAGCTTCCTTAGCTTGATTCTTTTGGTATAATACTAAACCGTGTTCTAATTGTATTGTTCGGTAAAAGTGGTAATAAATGACGAATCGCGATCCGCTAAGTTTTATCTGAATTTTAGAGTTTCAATGTAATAACATTATCCACCGGGCTAATTCTGAAAACACTTCTTTCACCTGGTTTTGAAAATGTTCCTTTGGCCGCGATCAGGTTGTAGTTCATTCCTTCAAATTGCGCGGCGATCTTATTTTGGTCAATGGCTGTAAAGGGCAGTTTCTTATTGCCGGCTACGTTCAGGTCAAGAAACCAATTAGTATGCAGCCCGCCGATTACGGATATTTTTACCTGTTGTTCCGAAAATTCGATCTTTAAAGATCCTTTAACTGATTTCAGAGGCCAGTTGACCAACAGCTTTCCTGTACCTGCATTAACTATAGTTGGATCACCTCCTTCAATCAACTGCTCTTTACCATTAATGATGGCTTTAAACTTCAACCCGGCCAGGGTATCGGCGCTGCTCCATAAATAGCCATCGACAATGGGTAAAGTAAAAAAAGAACATTCATTTGAAGTAGCCGCCTCTGTTTCATATTTCGACGGGAGCTTTTCGTTAAACAGGTGAATATCCCGGAACCTTAGCATGCCTTTCTCCCATAATAAATTTGCCCGGTAAAAACGGCTGTCGAACCAAACGGTCTTCCTGTTGCCGCCCGGCAGATCGTTATTTACTGTTACCGAGGTTGCAGGGGTCACCTGATAATGAGTCTTGAACCATTTGCCTGATTCCGCAAGCGTTTCAACTTTGAGCTTCTTTTTATCGCGTAGTTGGGCTATCAGCGGGAATTGCAGTTGCAGGCCTTTAGCCATTGCATCCCAGGTAAAAGAATTTTCCTGACCGGCCTGTGTATAGGCAAAACCTGTTGATGCCCCGCTAACAAATTCCTTAAAATACCAGTTTACCCAGGTTGAGTCGCCCCCGGCATGAGGATATACCGGTTCAAGTGTTATAACACCCTGCCGCGAATCTCCGAGGCCTTCATCATATTGCCGGATCGG
>JBEHXM010000202.1:0-5041 GCA_048498695.1 Bacteroidota bacterium | reverse complement strand
GGAATAAAACCCTCGTTCCTTATTTTTCACGATCATGCGCCTTCGCTTTACTTTCTCAAAGCAAAGCAATACACCATCGTGTTTAAATAGCTGTGTTGCTCGGTTTACAAGTAACTGGTGATAAATGTTGTTGCTTTTTGTATTGGTTCCCAAAATTTCCGAGTTGGGTGCCGGCGGGAGCCCACCAACAAAATAAATCCTGTACACCACGATAACTACAATTACTACAATAATAACAGAAAGAGCAATAAGGATGAATAGCATGGCTTATGGTTTAAGGTTACATTCCTGTATTTGCTAAACGTCTTTAGCGTATCCTGGCGAATAAATCGGGATGTTTACATAAGTCCATTTGACTTTGCGGAACTTAACACTGTGCTCTTCGTAACAAAATCTCTATATAACAAGTGCTGTTATGCTATCAATTAGATATCATTGCTCTAATGTCTTTACGTCCGCAAATGGTCGATACGTAAGATACATCTCTTTCACTGGTAATGTTCACATTGATTTATGCTTTTTACTGGCAGCTAAACTTTAAGGCGGATTTCCAACATGTATATAGTTACCTGTCAATATAATTTGTCCGGAGGAACATATCGCTGTGCGTAATGCAATTTGCCTTGCAGACTATGGGCCGCAGCATGTATTTGTTTCGCACACTACTTCTGCACCGCTCACTGCATCAATGTGATGGGACAGGGTTGGTGTTAGGCATTTGAAAATTGTTGCTCTTTACCATTTTTTCTGCCATTTGGTAGATAAAAGAACAGGCGCTGCATTCAGGATTATTGTAAAAGTTTTTGGCCCAAATGGCCTCGGCTTTTTTTCGATCATTTTTAGGGTTGTTAATATAGCGTAAAGTATGATATAATAAAACCGCATAGTATTCCGCTTCTTCATTGAACGAGGTGCTTGAGAACCTTAAAAAGATTTGGTTGTTCCTGTCTCCTTTAAATAAACTCATTTGATCAAAATAGAGTTGGTAGCTTGCGGGTTTGGTGTCTGAATAAACGCCTTCTGATATTTCCAGGTAAGCATAAAATATATCTCTTTCATCATAAGGCCCGGTATTGAGTTGCACTTTTAGCCTGTATTTATCTTTTTCCGGGTATAAGCTAAAAGTGCCGGAACAGTTTAACAACTTTTCGTAAAATGCATTGCCCCTGTTAGCGGAAGGCAGCGCAATGCCTAAATATTGGATAACACTACTGGCAGGATATCCATAGGTAAATGAAACCTCTCCGCTGATGGTTTCATCTTCTACATTGATGCATTTTACATGGAAACGGGCATAGCGGCTACAATAATTACTTAAGCACTGTACTCCGTTTGTGTCAATTACGCCGTCCCTGAAAAAACGGATACGGTAATTTGAATTCGGTATCGATTCCTGTGTTGCCGAATCATCGTCGTTCACGTTAATACAAACACAGGGTGTCTCAATGGACTGGAACCTCATTACAAAAAATGAAGTATCTAAGCCGGCCCGTATATTTTCCAGTCTCTTTTTTATTTCAGGTGAACCTTCCGTCACTTGTGTACTGGCATATAATGTAGTTGTGGTAAAAAATATAATGAATAATATGCGCATAATTTCAGTATTTAATGAAGTTATAGGAAGTGCCTACGCCAAGTAACAGACCGTTTTTCGCGTACGAGAATTTGTTCATGCCGCCGAATTGTAAATTCCCCGGCACATTGGTCCGGTGTAAAAAATAATGCAGGCGCAGATCGTTTTCTTTATCCGGCTTAAACATATTATGGATCCAGTTCTGAGAAAACATGGTCCATGCAGCAGAAGTACCTGCAAAAATATCCATATTCGGTCTCGTAAAGAAACTGCCTGAGTTGCTTTTGAGCGGTGCGGTATAAGATAACCTGCCAATAAACCAGGCGTTATTAAAAAACTCCTGTCCCGGGTCCTGACTTGCCATGTTTTTGCGCACCCAGTTGCTTCCTTTTTTCCGGTAAGAAATAATATCAGGATACAAAAAAGGGTTAGCCCTGTTAATACCTGTATATACCTCCGAATACAAATGAAAACTCACATCCCTTGAAAACCGGTACCTCACAAAACCACCTCCTGTAAAAAAGCGGTCCCAGTTATCACCCAACTGCAGCCTTTCGGTAAAAATGGGAAAATAGTCTTCATAAATCGTGAAGTTGAAATTCTTGACTGTGATACCCAACACAAAATCCTGCTGTGCCCTGTTCCTGATCGTGGCTACATTCTTATAGGATCTTGGCGATATGGTAAAAGTCGTTCCTAACGTCAATGCATGCTTGAATTTGGAAAAAACTGCTGAAGGGGTGCCAAAGTAAAAAGGTTCCACCTCCTGGTAAACATAGTCCTTTGAGGAAAGGCGGGTTACAAGGAGCGGGGTAAACATAAATACAAACTGGCTTTTGGTTCGGTTGTCTTTCGGCTCCGAGCCATTGCGGTAGTTACCCAGGAATGCTTTCCCGAAACGCCACATAAAGCCGGTATTGAGGGCATATTGTAAAACTGAACCTTCCTTCCACATGCCATGTGTCAGCCCGATAGAAGTGCCTGAACGAAGTCCCGTGATCAGCGAAAACTTAAACAGCTCATGAAATTTTCCCTGGCTGGCAAGTGCGTCTGAAAGGTCATTGTTGATCGCCTTATAATCCTGGCAATACACTGCCTGCGAAGTCAACATAGCAATGCACAGGGAAATAACAAATAACATTCTCATAGCAACTGGTTTAAAAGCTGGTAATCTTTGTTTTTTGAAATATGTGCACTTTTGTTTTATTGGGTCAGTGCACCAGTAAGCATTCTTGGATACTGATAGTGTAATGGATATCCTGTACCACTCCGGCTCTTTTCGTTATTCTTCCTGCACCTCAGGGATGGTATCTACTTTGGTGGCCGATATCTTTCCGTCTGAGGTTACCGATAGTTCTGCAAATTGCCGGTAGGTGCTGTCCATAGTCGGTAACGATAACAAAAAGCTGAACTTAAAACTTTTGCTGCCATCATCATATCCCTCAAAAAGCGGTACATCTGCTATCGTTCCATACTTCCATATTTCATCACGAACTGCAGTTTTAAAACTGTCGCGGTTTATTGTAACATCTATCTTGTGCTGCCCCGGTATATCAATAACAATATGCGCCTGGTAGTTGCTCAAATATTTATCTCCGGCGGGTTTTATCGTCGTATTATAAGCAGCAGGTATCTTGGTTTGTTTATTACTGCATAGGTATTCAATCGAAACCGGAACAGGATCATCTCCCATATAGGCAGTGATTTCCTGGTTCACCTTGTGGCCATGATCTTCCTGTGGACCATGAGTAATGCACAAATGATTCAATTGTTGAAAGGTTAAGCCCTGCTGGTCGCTGCTATGTCTTGCCGGTTTCTTCGGTTTTACCAGGGCAGAAGAGTCAACCGTCGTTGATTCCTGGTTCGCACTATTGTTACAGGAGGCCAGTATAAAAAGCAGGCAAGCCAGGTGAAAAGAATAACGCATACAGTTGGTTTTAGTTTCAAATAATGTCAAAAATATAAAGTTTTTTTCCGTAATATTAAATTACGAAAACTAACTACTGTATGCGACATTTTTTTACACCCTTATTCATAGTTTGTTTTTTGACCTGCTCAGGCCAGGATGAGTTCTCGGCTTTTACCGATTTTCACATCCATCCCACCTACAAACACTATTATCGTTATCCCAAGGGCGATATCATCGCAAAAATCCTGGAGACATCCAGGCGGGATTGCGATACGGTCTACATCGATCCTGCTACTCAAAGGTTGTTCACGGATAACAAATACGATAATTGGTATAACTATAATATCAAGCATAAAGGGAAAAATGATTTATCCAAAGGGCGTATTTCTCATCTTCACAACTACGACCAGGCAAGCTATGCCCAGTTGATGTACACCCCGGGCTCCATACTCTGCGCCAGCTATTATCCTTTCGAAAAGCAATTCGCCCAAACGCTTACCAAAAGGCTTGGTAACTCCTGGCTGGTTACTAAAATGACATTGAAAAGATTAAAATATTATAAGAGCGATAAGTATATTCCCATGCATGATTTCCTGGCGGAGTATTATTATACGCTCATGCAACACCCGGTGAGTTTTATAAAGTCATCTATACCCGATCCGCTATATAAAAATGGGCAGGCAAAAACCTATCATACAGGTAAAGGCTATTACAACCAGATGGTCCTGGTAAAAAATAATGAAGAGCTGCAAAAGCTTGTTAGCCATAACCAGCGATACTTCGCGGAGGGAAGTAAAAAAGACAGTTTCTGGTTTTATACACCCATGGTACTCACCATCGAAGGAGGTCAGGTGCTCTATGGCGATTCTTCAGGTAGCAACGAACACATTCTCGATCCCTGGCTTTACGATTCTGACAACGATTCATTGAGGCCATTGATTAGAAAAGAACTTTTGGATAATACCTGCTTTTTAAAAAACCTGCCGCACCATCTCTTCTTTATTACCCTAGGCCACTTTGCGCAAAACAGTGTGGTAGGATTTTCTAAAACGCTTGACAGGGATCCCGAAAATGTGCAGCACCGCCTGCCACAATTATTGTCAAAAAGCCCTGGCATTCGTCAGAGCCTTATCAACAAATATTATGATGGCTTCAATATCATTGAGTATAACGACGAGAATGGGCGCGACAGCTATGATAGCATAGGATATGATGTCGTAAAAGCATTCCTCGATACTGCCAATCGCTTCCACAAGCCCACCTACATCGATGTAAAGCACATGGATGTTAAAGCAAGAATTCAATACTATTACCTGCGGCGACAGTTAGAGCAGGAAAAGAGAATACAGATACCAATCGTTGCTTCCCACTTCGCCGTTAGTGGCGAAAATCAAACACTTGCTGCTGCTACAGGTTTGTGGCCGATTTTTGACAGGTACGAGGAGTCCGAAGACCCTTTGCTATTTTATAAAAAAGAAATTTGGTTGTCCAATGGCGAAAGGCGTGATAGTTTCTGGCGTCATGTAATGGTGGCTGGAGATTATTACTCAAATAACCCG
>JBEHXM010000201.1:0-5090 GCA_048498695.1 Bacteroidota bacterium | reverse complement strand
CAATAACTAAGGGCGGTAAAGTTATGCCGAAGCTCATGAGATGCAGCACCTCGCTGGATTATTATACCGACAATACCGCCAACTATCAAAAGGTAACACGCCAGGATATCAACAGGTACATCAAAAAATATATAGCAGGCAAACCATTTGTAGCAGGCTTGATCATCAATCCTGAATTAAACAAAAAAGTAAACGCAGGGGCATTTTTTGCTGCTAAGTAAAATGATACAGCTGATCATGAAAAAGAAAATATGGATACTGTTTATTGCTGCCCTGCTCAACATTAAGCTGGTAAGCGCGCAACAAAAAGCCTATGAAACCGTGGTTGATGGGGTAAAGGTGATCGTGCAGCCAAGCGGAAATGACATTGTTGAGATACAAACGATCATAAAGGGAGGGGTAGCCAATTACCCGGCTGATAAAAGCGGTATCGAGTCATTAGCGATGACAGCACTAAGCGAGTGCGGAACTTTAAAACACGATAAAAATAGCTTTAAGGATCGGTTGGATAAGGTGAATGGCGCGGTATATGGTTTTAGCGGTATGGATTATTCCGTGGTAAAAATGAATTGTGTAAAAAGCGATTTTGCTACTGTCTGGCCTTTATACGTAGAAGCGATAACCACACCTAAGTTCGACCCGAAGGAATTTGAACGTATTAAAGAAGATGCTATTAATGGATTGAAAGAAGCTGATGGTGAACCTGATGCCGCCATTGAAAAATATGCTAATAAGGTTGCCTTTGCAGGAAGCAATTATGCAAAAGACCCTGATGGCACGACAGAGACCATTGAAAAACTTACACCCGGAGAAACCAAAGCCTATTATCAGTCTATATTGACACGATCAAGAATGCTGCTGGTAATAGTGGCCAACCTTGATAAAGCGACCATAGAGAAGGAGGTAGGCCATTTGCTTTCGGGGATCAAACAGGGTGCAGCATTTGAGATAAAAAAGTCGGTCTTCAGGCCGGCTAAAAATACATTTTCATCAGAGCAACGCGACCTGGCCACTAATTATATAGAACGGGTTACCGGCGGACCTGTACCCGGCATGGCCGACTTTAATGCTTTCAATATAGCCATGAAAATATTTAACGACCGCCATTACCTTGACATCCGCACCAGCGGCTTGTCGTACGCGCCGGATGCCTGGTTTAAAAACGGGTCGACTGCCGTAGCCAAGTTCTCGGTTTCTACCACGCAGCCGGATAAGTACATCGAGGCTTTTGATAAACTGGTGGATAAGGTAAAAACGGAAGGATTTACACCGGAAGAAGTAAAAAATATCAAAGTAACCTACCTGACAGCGTTTTATTACCGGCAGGAAACCAATAGCGCCCAGGCAGCATCGCTGGCATCCAGCGAGGTACTGTTTAATAACTGGCGCCGCGCATTAACCCTGGTTGATGATGTAAAAAAACTGACTGTCGAGGATATTAATAATGCTTTCCGTAAGTATGTCGGCAATATCGTTTGGGTTTACCAGGGAGACCCTAAGAAAGTAGATCCCTTAAATTATATCAACGGAACATTACATAATGTGGAGAAGCCGGTAAATCAATAATGACGTTATTAATGGCCTAACCAACTTGTTATGCTTCGCCATGATCAGGACGACAGCATTTCTAAGATACCAATACCGGTACAGGCTCTTCTGTTTTAACTGTACCTATTGTATTCCCGATGGGTAGGGTGAAGAAGAATTCGGTGCCGCTGCCTTGTGTGCTTTCCACCCATATCCTTCCATTGCACTTTTCGATCAGGTCCTTGCAGAAAAGTAAGCCCATACCGGTGCCCGATTCATTGTTAGTGCCGGTACCGCTATCCACTTTACTTTTGAAGAGCTTATTTGCTTGTTTTTCTGTCATGCCCACACCGGTATCTTTCACAGATAGCACAATATAGTCGTCTTTTTGATGGGCACTTACATTGATGGTATCACCTTTGCGTGAGAATTTAATCGCGTTCGTGATCAGGTTACGGGTAACAATCCTGATGGAATTCGGATCGGCAGATACGGTAATATTTTCTGAAACATTATCTTCCAGATTTATGCCTTTTTCGGCCGCCTGTTCACAATAATTGCTTACCTCATAAGCTACGATATCCTTAATTGGGAAGCTCTTGGCCGAACTGTCAAAATTTTCCATCTGGCTGTTTATCCAGAATAATAAGGTATCAAGGAAATCAGAAGTATATTCCAGTTTTTTCAAAGCCTGGGGAATCATTTCCAGGAACTGTTCATGTGAGATACTGTCATCATCAAGCAAACCAAAAAGACCGCGTAAGGTGCTTAATGGCGCCCTGAGGTCATGTGCCAGTACGGATATCAGCCTGTCCTTCAAATTATTGAGATCGTTCAGTTTTTGGGCCTGCTCGTTCAGATCGGCCTTTTGCTGTATGACCTCGCTATTTTTATCTTCCAGAATGGTATTTATTTTTTGTTGCTTCAGCTTGGATTTGTAATACACAATGAGAATAGCTACCATCCCTAATATGATAATAAAGAATATGGCGCTCAGCAATCCCTGCCTTTGTATTTTTTGCTGATACAGGTCATCCTGGCGCTGATGCTGCTCAGCCAGTAAGTGCTGCTTTTCGGCAAAGTTTGATTCCAGGTTGAACGAGGTCAGTTTTTGCACACTCTCATCGCTCTTTAAATTATCCTTCAGGTCATTGTATTCTTTTTGGGCCTTGTAGGCATCTTTAAATCGTCCTAATCCGCCAAGTGCTGCGCTTAACTGCAGGGCTGCGGGTGTCCTGATGGCCAGGCTGCCCAATTTATTTGCTACGGTAGTGCCAAGTAACGCATATTTATAAGCATTTTCATAATCGCCCTTCAGGTTATAAGTGGTAGCAAAATCAATATAGGCGTAGGCTTTGTTATAATCAATTTTATAGGTGGTGGCAATATCAAGCGACTGTTTCAAATATTTCAACGCCACATCGTATTGTTTTTTATTGGCATAGCACAAACCAAAGTCGGCATATAACAGGCTCAACCCGTTTTTATCATCCATACCTTTGGTCAGCTTTAACGATTTTTCCAGGTAGGTAATGGCCTGATCGTATTTCTTTTCCGCCATAAGTATCTCACCAATGTTTTCATAAGCAGTACTTACGCCCTGGATATTCTTTGATTCCTGCCATAGCTTGATAGCACGCCTGTAGTATTCCAGTGATTTTGGATAGATCTCCATTTCCTGCATTACCACGCCGATATTATTATAATTCCGGGCGGAGTTAACCTTGTCGTGCAGCTTGATATTCAGCGCCAGTGATTTAAAATAATTGTCCAGCGCATAAGATGATTTACCGATATTATCCGACACCATACCCATGTTATGGTAGCTGTCGGCAATGCCATTCTCGTCTTTTAAGCGTTCGAAGATATTCAGTGCCTTCTTGAAATAATCTGAAGCAAGGTCGTAGTTGGAAAGATTATTATACATACGGCCGAACTCGATATAACAAGCACCCAAACCAGCTTCGTCTTTCAGGTTTGTATACAGGAGTTTTGCACCTGTAAAATTTTTCTCCGCTTTATCATATTGCCCTTTAAGGGAAAACACTGATGCTGTGGCAAGCATTCCATCGGCAATACCCTTTTTATATTTGATGGCTAATGAACGTCCGATGGCTATTTTACCATAATACAAAGTACTATCGGGGTTGATATCGATAAACTCATGGGCAAGTTTATTGATCCTGTTGATGGTTAAAGTATCGGTAGGGTTATCCTTATTGGCAAGGGTAGTGGCCAGCAAAGTTTTAAGACTGTCCACCTTAAAGTTTGCCAGGTTAAGAGCTTCCGAATTATAGGGCAAATTAGCAGCTGATGCTGTTAACCCGCATAACAAAAGAAATGAAAATAAAATTGACCTTAATTTTTTAATGCCCATTGAAAACACTTGATACATTTACCACCTCACTACAGCAAAAAGAGAACTAAACGGTCGTCTAATTATCCTGTCTGCATTTACTTATTCCTTATACGGAATTTGCACTGGTATTTGTTATAGTTTTTTTGGGATTAAATGAGAAAACCCGTTCATTATCAATGAGCGGGCTTTAATAGTAATTTTATTAGCTGTTTTTATGCTGAAAGTACATTCTTCCAGCTTACAAGGTCGCCGATGATCTTTTCCAGCTGATCTGCCGGTACACGTTCCTGCTGCATGGTATCGCGGTAGCGGATAGTAACCGTATTATCTTCCAGGGTCTGGTGGTCTACCGTGATGCAAAAAGGCGTACCTATGGCATCCTGGCGGCGATAACGCTTGCCTATGGCGTCTTTTTCCTCGTACTGTAAATTAAAATCAACTTTCAGCTTATCCATTATTTCGCGGGCCTTTTCGGGCAAACCGTCTTTTTTGGTCAGCGGGAAAATAGCCGCTTTAACAGGTGCTAAACAGGGGTGAAGCCTTAATACCACACGGCTGTCCTGTCGTTCCTCGTTGCTCAGGTCTTCTTCCTCATAAGCGTTGATCAAAGTCAGCAAAAACATACGGTCCAAACCGATAGAGGTTTCTATCACATAAGGTGTATAGTTGCCAAAAGGTTTTTCGGTAGCCGGGTCAACTTCCGGGTCAAAATATTGCATTTTTTTACCCGAGAATTTCTCATGCTGGCCCAGGTCAAAATCAGTACGGCTGTGGATACCTTCCACTTCCTTAAATCCAAAAGGGAATTCAAACTCGATATCAAAAGCAGCATCGGCATAATGCGCCAGCTTAGTATGCTCGTGGTAACGGTACTTCTCAGGCCCTGTACCTAAAGCCAGGTGCCATTTTAAACGGGCAGCTTTCCAATGCTCAAACCACTCCTTTTGAGTACCTGGACGAACAAAGAACTGCATTTCCATCTGCTCAAACTCGCGCATGCGGATAATAAACTGGCGGGCGATCACCTCATTGCGGAAAGCCTTGCCAATTTGCGCTATCCCGAAAGGTATTTTCATCCTGCCGGATTTTTGCACGTTCAGGTAGTTTACAAATATACCCTGTGCGGTTTCCGGCCGCAGGTAGATCTGGTCTGCATCATCAGCAATGGCGCCCATCTGGGTGCTGAACATCAGGTTAAACTGGC
>JBEHXM010000200.1:0-5258 GCA_048498695.1 Bacteroidota bacterium | reverse complement strand
TAAACGTAAGAACTAATAATAAAATTATTTTCTTCATTCAAATTAGTTAAATCCGCCGGTCAAACTTTGGGCAATTGAAAAATGGAATTGCCCCTTGTTTGCATCAGGTATACCCGGGATCTTATCAAACCCATAACCATAATCCAAACCAAGTAACCCAAAAATAGGTAAAAATATTCGTGCTCCAACACCTACAGAACGCCTTACATTAAAAGGATTAAATTGACTGAAATTATTCCAAACATTACCACCTTCGGCAAAGGCCAGTACAAATATGGTTGCCGACTGACTGGCTATAACAGGATGGCGAAGCTCGAAGGTATATTTATTATAGATCGTACTACCCGGGTTGGTGTCTTCAGTGTAGTTTGTACCCACGGGGATGATAGAGAAGTTTTGATATCCTCGTAAACCAATGATATCGCTACCCTGTAAAAACTGGTAACTCTGCATTCCATCACCACCCAGCTTAAACCTTTCGAAAGGTGATTGCGGCACTTCTGAATTATATTCACCCAAAAATCCAAACCTCACCTGCGACATCAGCACCAGTTTACCAATGATCTTCTGGAACCATTGCGCATCAAATTTGAATTTGTAATACTCTACAAAGTGGTATTTCTGTTCGGGTGTGGCTATTTTATAATTTAGACTATTAAATAATGAATATGGAGGTGTACCCTGTAATGTAAACTTGATGTTTGAACCCTGTGTAGGGAATATAGGTGCATCAAGTGAATTACGGGACAATTCCTGTGTCAACTTAATATTGAAGGATGTTCCGTTCTGGAATATATATCCAGGGTAGTTGTCCAGGTTATAGTGGTCAAAGTTTAGAGAATAATTTAACCGGAAGTAGTTATCAGGCCAGTTTAATACTTTTCCCAAAGTAATACCTACACCATTGATACGCAAATTATTATAATTCGGGTCCGTTTTGGCATAATATTGCCCGGTAGAACTCAACTGTGTGTATGCCGACAAAGCAAAGTAGATAGGCTTTTTACCCCCTAACCATGGCTCAGAGAAGGTAAACGAATAGTTCTGATAAGTACGTCCGCTTGATTGACCCCTTAAGCTTAGTTTCTGCCCGTCACCCTTTGGCAATGGTTTATAGTCTTTCAGGTGAAAAATATTCCGTAACGAAAAGTTATTGAATGTTAGGCCTAGTGTACCCACAATTTGTCCGCCGCCAAAACCACCCGAAAGTTCGATCTGGTCGGATGGTTTTTCAACCACATTGTAAATGATATCTACCGTTCCATCAGCCGGGTTAATATTAGTAGGCTTAGGTTCGGTTTTCTGCTCATCAAAGTTTCCCAATTGGGAAATCTCCCGTGTACTACGGATAAGCAAGTCCTTATTGAACTTCTGTCCGGGTTTGGTCCTTATCTCGCGCATTACCACTTTATCGTTGGTAACATCATTACCCTTAAGCAAAACACGGTTAATGGTATATTGCGGGCCTTCATATATCCTGATATCCAGGTCGACCGTGTCATTATAAATTTTTGTTTGAACGGGATCGGCATTATAGGTCAAATATCCTCCATCCAGATAGAGGGTTGATACGTCATCATTATTGGGTGTAGGGCCTACTAACCTTTTATTCAATTCTTCCTCACTAAAAACATCGCCTTTTTTAACACGTAGCAACTTATTTAACAGCGATGTAGGATAACGCGCATTACCAGACCAGGTAATATTTCCGAAATAGTATTTACGCCCCTCAAATACCTTTATTTTAACATTTACAGTCTTGTCATCGTTTTTCCAGACAGTATCACTTACTATCTCGGCGTCACGGTAACCTTTGTCCTGCATTTTCTCTATCAGGTTTTGCTTGTCATCAACGTATTTATCCTGTAAAAATTTCTTCGATCCGAATACATTATACCAATGGCGCTGACGTGTCTTTTTCAGGAATTTCCTGAGTCTTTTGCTTGAAAATGCAGTATTGCCTTCAAAAGTCACGCTGTTGATCTTTACTTTGCTCTTTTTATCAACCGCCACATCCAGGATAACACTGTTGGCATCCCCGGGATCTTTACGTTGTTTAATATTGACGGTAGTGTTTAAAAAACCCTTCTCATTAAAATGCTTTTTGATGATAGCCGTTGTTGTGCTTAATAGATTCTCATTTACAATTTTCGATGTCTTATCACTTAATTTCTTCTGCAGATCTTCTATTTCTCCCTTCCTGATACCTGTAATATGCAGCCGTGATAAGCGGGGGCGTTCTACGACAGCAATTTCCAGGTAAATTGTATCCAGGTTAATTTTGGTTATGTTTAACTGTACATCATCAAAAAGCCCCTGGTCATACATCCTTTTGATAACCGCAGCATTTTGTTCACCCGGCAAATTGATGTGATCACCTTTGCTTAATTTTGATATCTGCACCAGTACATCTTTATCAAGGTATTTTGTCCCGCTAACAGTAATACCGCCAATAATAAAATCCCGTGGATTCAGGTAGCTCAAACTATCAGCAGGTATCGATTTTTGAAGCGAAGTTCTGGGCTGATTAGAAACCTGGGCAAGGGCAGCGGTGCTTATTACGCAGAAAATAAGAGCAAAAAGAAATTTATTCATTCGAATATTTTAGTGGGCTAAAAATAATTTATACAGTTGTTAAAAAGTGTTAAAAGTAAAAATTTAGTTGAGTTGCTCGCTGATCATACCAAAACGACGCTCCCGTTTTTGATAATCAATGATGGCCTCAAACAGGTCTTCCCTCCTGAAATCGGGCCAAAGTTTGGGTGTAAAATACAATTCAGCATATGCAATTTGCCATAGTAAATAATTACTTATCCGGTATTCGCCGCTGGTCCTGATCAACAACTCAGGATTGGGCATGCCATTCGTATATAAATTATTTTCAAAAGTTTCTTCATCAATATCTGCTATAGTTAATTCACCACTCTGCACTTTACAGGCAATATTTTTTGCTGCCTGTACAATTTCACGTCTCGAGCTATAGCTTAAAGCAAGCGTCAGCACAATACCGTTATTTTCCGATGTTTTGTCAATTGCACCGGTAAGTTCCTTATAACATTTTTCGGGCAGCATTTGCAGATCACCGATAGCGTTCAAACGAATATTGTTTTTCATAAAGTTGTTGATCTCTTTATGAATAGTGCTGATCATCAGTTCCATTATTGCTGAAACCTCCAGTTTGGGCCTGTTCCAGTTCTCGGACGAGAAGGTATATAAAGTGATATATTTTATTCCCAGTTCGCCGGCACCTTCAACTACGTCACGTACAGAAAGCACACCGTTACGATGGCCAAATACTCTCAATTTGCCTTTACCTTTGGCCCAGCGGCCATTACCATCCATAATAATAGCTATGTGCTGAGGCAACTTTAATAAATCAATCTGGTCCTTATATCCCATTTATCAGGTTTTTCAGCAACTTATGCCATTTTTTTCAGGGTACAAAGGTAAAACTTACTTTGTACTTTTTTAGTATACAATGGAAAAAGAAAATGCCGCCAAAATTTCCGGTCAAAATGGAACGGATGAAGCTATAATGAAGTAAATCACCGGCATTACGAAGGGAACACCGGTGATAATTGGAGAAGTTTAATATGAGTTAAAACGCTTTTCGTTGCCTGAGCAGATCGATATCTTTAGATGAAATATCGGCAATAGCATAAGATGGGATACCGGCGATATTTAGCTCATCTAATGTTGAAACCAGGTTGGAATATACAGAATGAGAACTTGGCTTTATAATAACAATAAGTGGCTTGCCTGTTGTGGTCAAAATTTTGTTACCTGTATTGATTATGGCTGCGCGAAGGCCATTTTTACCGTAATCAACAATAGTAGGTGTGGTCAAAGGTTTTTCAGGCATTCCGAGATACCAAAGTACCTGGTTGTTTTTCCCGAGACACAGGGTCATCGTGCGCGATTCGGGCTCATTGCCCGGAGGAGTTCCTTTTACAGGCATGATCACTCCCATCATATGGGGCTTTGATAATGTAGTGGCCAGCATAAAAAAGGTGATCAGTAGAAACGCCAGGTCGACCATGGCAGTAAGGTCAATCCTGGGTGACAATTTTTTAAGTGAACTTCTCTTGCCTGACTTTTCGGAGGTGGTTAATTCGGCCATGATTTCAAGTTTTAGGTGAACGATCTGTTAACTACAAAATCTTAAATTATAAAATATATCATTGTAACGAATATAATTTCGTAATTATTATAAATAACAAAATATTAATTTACAAAAACTGGAAAGTGGCTATTAATAATAACACTTAGAGCTTACGAACGTGTAGGATATGCTGAACCCTACAAACATATACGTGTCCTTTGGCCGGTAATCGCCACGCTGGGTGCCGGGAGAGCCTATGTAGTTACCTGTAACTTCACCTGAACGGTCAGAAAGGCTTCTTGAAAGATCATTGGGAAGCTGACTTTTTACAGGATAATTTCCGGATACGTCGTCCAGATAATCTGTAAAGGGATGGCGGTACCCGATATCAGCGATCAGGTTCCAGGTACCCGAGAAATTATATTTAAAGCCTACCCCATATGGAAAATTAGGCGCCATCTTTGAATAGGGTTTGGGTTGTCCTTCGGTCATTAAAGGCCGCAAATCGTAAGTGCCGCCCTGGTAATCAGCCCTGGGGTTGTAGCCAACAACACCCGCGCCAAGAAAAATAAATGGCGTATACCTGTTTTCGCCAATCTGGGGAACATACTTTAGAAAGTTAAATTCCCCTATTACAGCCAGTTCATTCAACTGAGTATTAAAACTCAGGTTACGCTGTCTTATCTGCGGGTTGTGTGATGAATTATCCGCTCCGGCAATCTGTCCAAAGGTATAATTCAATTTAACCGAAAAATAGGGATCAATGTTGCGTTTTACAAAGGCGCCTACTGCCAGGCCGCTTACTTTTACCGGATTGTTCTGGTTCAGATCACCCATGTAAGCTGACCCGCCTAAAAAACCACCTACCTCCCATGTTTGAGCATGTAAACTGAATGATATGAAGATCAGGAGTAAAAAACTTACAAATTTGGGCATCAATCAAAGTTAATAATTGCGGGCATCCAATCCCCACAATAATTTGTTCCTTAACGTGGATAAATAACTTTCATTATTTAACCGGATCAGATTTAGTTGAAAACCAGCTTTATGAATATGAAATTTCATAGTCTTTTCAACTATCGCCGTCCGTGAATCGCAGGATACCAGGTAATTGGCGCTGCGGCATTCCACATCAAAAGCAAGCTGGCTGCTATCG
>JBEHXM010000199.1:0-5363 GCA_048498695.1 Bacteroidota bacterium | reverse complement strand
AAAACCTGAACTGGTTCTGGAAAAGATGGTTTTTTGACAACGGCAGTCCCGACCTGGCCATTACCCGTGTTACCAAACAAAAAGGTCAATATACTATCCTGATCACCAACGAAGGCAGCAAGCCCGTGCCTGTCAACCTTACGCTGACTTTCAGTGATGGCAGCACCCAGTTGATACACCAAAGCATTGCGGTATGGAAAAATGATAACAAAACCTTCACCATTACCCAGCCTACCCGAAAAAAGGTCAAAATGATGATATTAGGCACCACGTATGACCCTGATGTAAATAAGCAGAATAATTTCTGGGGAGAATAAGTGATCTGGTTGTCAAAAAAGAATTGTCATGCTGAATGAAATGAAGCATCTTCTTCATCTTGCATCGTTCGCTTTGCTTATTGGAGAAGATTCTTCGCTATCGCTCAGAATGACAAAATGATTTTGTCCGTCCGTAACTAAGCGGTTATCGTTTCAAATTGATCACCCTTGACGCAACTCCGGTAGCTGTAGTAAGTGTAGAACTGAGGGTAACTGTATGATTAGTCAGATTTAACCTTGTGAAATTTGCAGTTTGTACGTCGGTGCTGGCCACAGGCAAACCTGCGTAAAAGGAATAATTGATGACGATATTATCGCCCGATGCTACATAGGTGGCAGTATCAATAGCCCCGCCTTCTTTGATGAACAATTTGCCATCAGCCGTAAATTTAAAATAATCATCATCCTTACCGGTATAGTTACCGATGGTTGAATGATCGCTGGCATCAACACCGGTTGAATAAGTTGAATCGTTTACTAAAGTCCAGTTACCTGCAAGCAGGGCATTATTGTCGCCGGTAGTTGTACCGGTGCCGGGGTTTATTACAGGACTTGCCCCATCATTCCCATGATCATTATTGATTGGGTTTTGAGTTTGAGCAGTAGTATCAGGCTTGATATCAGTTTTTACGCACGAGGTAAATATTGCGGCGAAGCAGGCGAATAATAGTACAATAGTTAGGGTTCTCATACTAATCGGGGGCTGATTTTTCAGTTTCTGTTTACGCGCCCTCCCGGATAAGGTTTCAGTCCTTCTGCATTTTTTTATAAAAACTTATCCACAAAAAAACCGCACAGTACTTGTACCGGCGGTTCTCTTACATGGATTATTTTCTTGTTATTCTACACTGTCGCGAAGCTCTTTTATCTCATCATGGGCCTCGATCAGTTCGGTTTGCTGTTCCAGCAGCATCTCGCGGATGTAGGCGGCCAGTACCTCGTCAGTAAGCGCTTCTTCGTATGCTTTCTTAATCGCATCCTCGCCAAATTCACACTCTTCCAGTATGCTGTGACGGTCGTGCCCGGTAAAAGTTTCCTTGACAGCTATCCATGCGCGGTGCAGTTTACCCGGCATCGAGGTGCCCGTCTGCTGGTCGTGGCCAAAAGCAGCTACCTCGGTACCCAGCTCCACTTTGTAGCGGCGGCTATCATCAATAAATCTTAAAAACATCGGAGTCAGATCAGCATCATTGCCGCCTTCTTCCAGTTCTTTCAACGCTCTCTCATAACCCTCAATGCGGTCATTATTGATCAAAATAAGATCATTCAATATTTCGATCGTTTTTGCTGTATTTTCCATATTATTTTTTATTTTTATTTAATTATTACAACTCCTCAATTATCATATTGTTTAATTTATTTACCTTTTAGTATTTAAACATTTGTTGGTAAGAAACTATTTTGAAATAACGCTGTTATCTGTTTAAATCCCCAGATTATGCCGGAAGGACCTACTATTGTCATCCTTAAAAAAGCGCTTCAATCCTTCAAAGGCAAGCGGGTAACCGCAGTTTCGGGATATGCCAAAGGTGTCCGTCCGTCCGTACTTGAAGGCAATACCATTACTGGTGTTAAAAGCTGGGGTAAGTACTTGTTAATTAGTTTCAAAAAGATAACGGTTAGTGTACATATGGGCTTATTTGGTTCTTATAAAATAAACAGTCATGGCAAACGCAATGCATCGCTGCATTTAAAGCTCGACCAGGACGAGATCAATTTTTATATCAGCAATATCAAGATGGTCGAGGGATCGCTGGATAAGGTGTATGATTGGTCGGCCGATATTATGAGTAATAAATGGGATACGCATAAAGCGATGGATAAACTGAAAGCCAAACCTGAACTGATGATATGCGATGCCCTGCTTGATCAAAAAATATTTGCAGGTTCGGGTAATATCATCAAAAACGAGTCCCTGTTTATTGCACGCATCCATCCTGAAAGCATCTGCGGTAAAATACCACCGCAAAAACTCGAGGAACTGATAGAATACCTGGTACAGTTTAGTGCTGATTTTTTAAAATGGAAGGAAAAAGGTACCCTGTCGCGTCATTTAAAGGCTTATGAGAAAGAGCTGTGCCCGCGCAACCATACCCCCTTCCATAAAACCGATACCGGCAAAACCAAAAGGCACAGTTATTATTGCGATAAATGCCAGGAGTTGTATGATTGACCGGCAATACATATCACATATTTGACTCACCCCGACTACGCTGCGCTGGTCGCCCCTCTCTACAGCAAGCTGTAAAGAGGAGTAAAAAAACTCTTATAAAACCCTCTTTGCGAAGCAGAGAGGGTGGTCAAGCGTAGCAATGACCGGGTGAGTAAAATAATCACTAAAACCTTTCCCCTTCACCAAATGTTAGCCATTTATGAAAAAAGAGATACTCGCCACCACTGCATTAGCTGGTTTGGGTATAGCAGCCTATGCCATCGCCACAAAAAATGAAAAGCTCGAAACCGTAGGGTATGTCGACCTGGACAGATACCTGGGCAAATGGTACGAGATAGCCGCCTTTCCGCAGGGATTTGAAAAGGGATGTACCTGCACCACTGCCGAGTATAGTCTGCGCGAGGATGGCACCATAGCCGTCGTAAACAGCTGTGTGATCAATGGCAATCCCAAATCAGTTGAAGGCAAAGCCACCGTTACCGATAAAAAAACCAATGCCAAGCTGGAAGTACAGTTTGCCTGGCCTTTCAGCGGTAAATACTGGATCATAGCACTGGCACCCGATTACAGTTACGCCATAGTAGGCCATCCCAACCGCAAATACCTGTGGATACTGGGCCGCAAACCCGCAATGGATGCCATGACCTACAATCACCTGGTACTGGTGGCAGCCGGCAAAGGGTTTGATATCAGGAAACTGGTGAAGACGGTACAGGAATCATAAATGCACACCACGTCATTGCGAGGAACGAAGCAACCTCCCTTTATGCAAATCAACTGTACGCTCATTCCTCGATGAGATTATTGTACAAATCTGTCCATGTGGGATTCATAGTGTTAATAAGGTGAATCTTATTCTTTCTATTACCGCCTTTCAATGCCTTTTCCGCAGCTATTGCTTCTTCTATACGCGGATAAAACGCATAATATACTAACTTATCACAATTATACTTTGACGTAAAGCTATTAGGATAAGTTTTATTCTTATGATCCCAAACACGGGCAGTTATGTCGGATGTGACGCCAACGTACAGCACATTGTGATATTGGTTCGTCGTTATATAAACACATCCACCTTGCTGAAATACCATATGGCAAAGTACTCAAAAAATCTTTGTGGTCCATGACTTGCATAGTCCGGAGTTTGCTTCGTTCCTCGCAATGACGGGGTGGATTTGTTGTCCGTCCGTAACTGTGAAAAAGCTTAAAGCGTAAAGTAAAAAGACCAAAGCTTTTTGGTTATGTTTTGCAAGTTTTCTGCTTTAGTCTTTCAGCTTTCAGCTTCCCCACTATTTAAAAAAGCTCCTGATGATCACCACGCTTTTCACGGTGTCTATCAGCATGTCGTGACCTTCATAGGCGCCCACATCAACACCGCCGAAGGTAGTACCGGCTTTGAACGGCACATCAGATCCCATCACCACACCGTTTATCTGCACCGGTTTAACAGGCGAGAATGAGCCGTCATTGTTCCGCTTAAACAGATCATCAAACTTCGCCCTGAAAGCCGTAGCGGAAGGTGCAGCAGCAGGTGCGCGCTGTGCGGTGTCGGTTGTTTTAGTTTTGGTTTTTGCCTGGCTGAATGCACAGTTGGAAGCTATAGCCAGGATGATGATCATAAACAGGGTTTTCATAGGTGATGGTGATATAATTGATAATCAAATGAAAAGGGATTTTGTTTCCTTGTCTGAACCTGAATTCACAGAATTTTAGAATTACCAGAATTCTGTAAATTCATTAATTCTGCAAATTCTGGTTCAGACTCCTTCTTCATTTTGTAACCCTTTTAAAACTGCCTCTCTCTAATGGGTAACAATCTCAAAATTTAAACCCTTTAGAAAAATGAAAATCCTGAAAACATTAACAAAAGCCACAGCATTGACCCTGGTTGGCCTGGCTGTATTTAACCTTAATGCATCGGCACAAACCAAGCTGACAGACCCCGAAATTGCTTCTGTAGCGGTTACTGCCAACCAGATAGACATTAATAATGCCGCTATCGCCAAAGAAAAATCAAAGAACCCCGAAGTGCTGAAATTTGCCGAAACCATGACCAACGACCACAAAGCGGTGATAGACCAGGCCGTGGCATTGGTAACCAAACTAAAAGTAACGCCAAAAGACAATGCCGTAAGCAAATCGCTTAATGCCGATGCCGCCAAAACACAGGCCGGGCTAAAAAAGAAATCGGGCAAAGCATTTGACAAGGCTTATGTGGATAATGAGGTAGCTTATCATAAGGCCGTTATCGCCGCTATTGAAGGCACACTGGTACCCGATGCACAAAACGCCGAGTTGAAAGAATTACTGGTAAAAGTACTGCCCGCGTTTAAAGCACACCTGGCACATGCCGAGATGGTGCAAAAAGAATTAAGTAAATGAACCGTTCTGTTAAAATAAGCAGTATAGGTGCAGCCCTGTTATTGGCGGGCATGGTACTGTCCGGTTGTACATCAACCAACAAAAACCCTAAGACCTATACGGTTGAGATAAAAGACATGAAATTTGTACCCGCTGATATCGAAGTAGAAAAAGGCGACACGGTACTGTTTGTAAACAAGGACATGGTAGCGCATGACGTAACCGAGCAGGCCACCAAAGCATGGTCGTCGTCCGTTATCCCGGCAGGACAAAGCTGGAAGCTGGCCGTAACCGGTGAAGCCGATTATTATTGCAGCATACACGAAGTAATGAAAGGCAAAATAGAGCTCAAATAATATTTGCTGTTAACTGATCAATGATAGGGTGTTTGAATGAGGCCGTCTTACCGGGTAGGGTAAGGCGGTTTTTTTTGTCCGTCCGTAACTGCGCTAACGCGCATAAGTTAACTACGCGTCATTGCGAGGAACGAAGCAATCTCCAGACTGTGCAGA
>JBEHXM010000198.1:0-5384 GCA_048498695.1 Bacteroidota bacterium | reverse complement strand
TGGTTATGGTGCGGGCATTCAGCGTCGGGTGGCTGATAGCCTGTGCAAGCTTAATTTATACACCAATCAAATTACGTACGGGTACCTGGGTCAATTTATAGATGATTACATTGCCCAGGTTAAAAAACAATTATTGGCAGACCTGGCGGATACAAAAAAGCGGGCACCATTGCTTTATCACCGCATAGTAGGGAAGAATATGTCGATCGTTAGTTCTACCGTTTTGATCTATTATGTGGGTCGCTACCCGGCTTTACTTCATTTGCTGTTTTTGGTTAAAGATCCACTGCACATTGATGTGCAATATCTTTGGGGCGATGTAGCTGCGGGAGGCGAACTGGATGCTATCCAGGCGGATTTGAATAATGATAAAACATGGTCAGGTGATGCAATGGCCACCATCAGGAAAATGCTGAAAGCCGAAGCAATAGCCCGTCCGGACAAGGTAGGACCGCCGTTTGATTTTTGCATCGTCCACAAAAATAAAGTGGAAATGCAGCGTCAGAAATATTAAGGAGTGGTAGGATAGTCCTTAGTCTTGACTCAAAACTGAAATGACTCAAGGCTCAGTACTCAAAACTCACTTCGTGCTCCACTTAAACCATTTGATACCAAGCGTGGCAAATAAAATGATATAACCGATGGTAAGTAGTAATGCCATACTGGTGAGGCTGCTCCATTTGGCTGGCTCCAGGCTGGCGGAAAGGATATCATTTACGGTGCCGTAAGGTGTCCAGTGGACAGCGTTTTTAAATTTATCGCCCAATACGCCTAACTCGCCAAACATACCTACCATTATAAAGGCGAAGTAGACCAAACGCGAGGTTGAGTTAACTGTTTCAGGGTTTTGGATTCGCCCTACTATGGCCTGTCCTAAAGCAAGATAAACCGCGCCACCTACAATAGCGGCCAACGTGGTAAATATGTACCCGCCGGCAGACATGGTGATATGATCGAACTGATAGCCGGATATAAAAACCACCATCGTTAAGATCAGTATCAGGGTAAGCTGTACGATGAGCCTGCTGGCCATGATAGTCCACAGCGGTAAAGGCGATACCCGCAAACGTTGGAAAACCGCTTTCTCACGGTCGCGCGCTATGGAGTTGGTATATCCCATTAGCCCGATGGCAATCAAACCAAGCGTGATACTATTTGAAAGTACAAAGGCGCCGCCTGCGGTAGCCACAAGCCCTTTCCACGAAAATACAATGATCATGGGTACGATAAGCACCATGATAACCGAGCGGCGGTTACGCCACAGGGTAGTATAATCGGCACGCAGCAGGGCGGCCATTACGGCTGATGTTTTTGGTATTGAAATTTCCATTTCCATGGTTCAGTTTTTATTATTTGGTTAAATTTTGTCATTCGTTTATTTGACTCACCCGGTCATTGCTTCGCCCGACCACCCTCTCTCCGCAAGCGGAAAGAGGGGTTAAAAAAATTTTCACTCCCCCTCTTTGCGCAGCAGAGAGGGGGCTGGGGGGTGAGTCAACTCTACGCCCTCACCGCGCTTCCTGTAAGCGCTATAAATACATCCTCTAATGTTATCCTTCCGCGGCGCGATACGGCTATTACTTCAGGGTCGTTCCGGTGTTCGTCTATTAACGACTGTGGTGTGCCGGTAGCTATTACACGCCCATGATCTATGATGCTGATACGGTCGCAAACCGATTCGGCTTCTTCCATGGAGTGGGTGGTAAGCACTACGCCGTTACCTTTCTCGCGGATGGCTTCAATGCGTGTCCACAACTGGCGGCGCGACTGCGGGTCGAGGCCTGATGTGGGCTCATCCAGCAATACTAACTTTGGATCATGAATGGTGGTAATGGCGAGCGAAACCCTTTGCTGTTGTCCGCCGGACAGCTGCCCAAATTTTTTATTCTCTGCATCTGCCAGGTTGATCTCTTTTAGCAAACCTTGCAATTGCTGATCACTTAATTTTATACCATAAATGCTGGAGTACAGCTGCAATATCTCGGATACGTTCAGTTCTGATTGAAAGCTGGTGGCCTGCAACTGCACACCCATTGCTGCCCGTGCATGTAAAGGTTTTTGCAGGGTATCGTATCCTGCCACTTTCACCGTGCCCGATTGTTGTTTAATCAACCCTTCAACAGCGCTCAGTGTGCTGGTTTTACCTGCGCCATTAGGGCCAAGCAAGCCAAATATTTCGCCCCGCGATACATGGAACGAAACATTGTTTACCGCCTGCAATTTGCCGTAGTACACATTAAGGTTATCTACCTGTAAAATATTGGTTTGGTTATCCATTTCAGATCTTATAATAGGTTTTGTTTAAAACAGCGCAAGTTTAAGAGGTTATCTGCTGTTTGTCAAATATAAGTGGTTGAATGGTTGTTTTTATGCGGTAAGCATACGGGATAATTCGGTGGGGGGGAAATGGGCGGTTTGCCTGTCCTATGGTTTTTACCCACTCTGTCATCGCTTCGCTTGACATCTCTCCCTTAGTTAAGGGAGAGAGTTTTTGTTTTTTGAAAAGCAGGAAAAACTCCTCCCCTGATCTCAGGGGAGGCCGGGAGGGGTAAAAATGCCTGTCCTATGGTTCTACCCACTCTGTCATCGCTGCGCTCGACATCTCTCCCTAAGTTTAGGGAGAGAGTTTCTAAATATGCTGAAACCAACAAAAACTCATCCCCTGATCTCAGGGGAGGCCGGGAGGGATAAAAAGATATGCCGGAGGATAAAAATAAAAACTCACCGCTTCTTATCAGCCACCACTATCACAATACCGCCCACCAGCAATATAGCGCCCAGGTATGGTGGCCAGCCTATGGTTTGTTTCTGATCTACCGATACCTGCAACGGGCCGGCATCAATGATCTTTTTCTTTTTGGTGTAGGTAAAACCTGTCCAGATGAGCATGGCTGCGCCGATGATGATGAGTATGATACCGAGGTTCCTGTTCATGATGTGGTTTGTTTATGTTGGGTCAATAAGCAACTAATATCCAATAATTTATTCAGATTTTTTAATGTAAGAAGCGTGTAAATGAATGAAAAACTAAACCATTCCCTGCTTTTATAGTCATAAATTTATTTGAAAATACCGTGAAAACACGGGTTTTATTATGAATTTATATGTTATATGTTTGTATAAATGAAACTCATACCTATCACCTTTCCGATGAATACATTTGCTACCCGACCGACCAAAGAAATGAAGAAAGCTTCTGATTATTTTTCTAAAATAAACTCGGAGATCGATCTTGAAAAATACAAACTGGATAAATACAAGGAGCTGTTTAAGCTTTCCAGTTTCCAGGCCATGCATGATGCTGATCTGGCTTATCACACCATCTATCAAAAATGTGCCGCCAATGCACAATCAAAAAAGTGTCTGCTGGATTGCCTGGAACAGGAAGAGAATTTTCTGGCGATGCATGAAAACGCTTTTAATGCCGATACCTACCGGATGCATTCACTTAAAGCTATAAATGAAATAAGGGAACATCTGAAAAGCGGATCGTTGGATTACCTCTATTTTTAAACCAGCTAATACACAATTAATTATCCTGCATGGGGTTTTCACACTTGTGAAAAACTAATTTTAAATTAACTAAAACAAAGCGAAGGTTAATTTATTTATTAAAGCGTAACAGACATTTAGCTCATGCGAAAACTCATATTTATCGATGACGATCCCATCGATCATTTCCTGATGAAACACATAATGCGGGATAAAGATTATTTTAACACTACCACCTATACTATTTACGGTGAGCTGGTGCTTGATTACATTGAAGAAAATAAAAATAGTCCTGAAAAACTGCCCGATATGATTTTCGTAGACCTGAACATGCCGCTGTATAATGGATGGCAGTTCCTGGAACGTTTGCAGCAGATGCAATCCGGCATCAACAAGGATATACAGGTATATGTGATATCGTCCTCATTACGACCCGATGATAAGAAAACTTCGGCTAAATATTCATTTGTGAACGAATTTATCAGCAAGCCTGTAGATAATTTACAAATTGAACGGATAATGGCCGGTCAATGCACCGCTAACTGATCTTTTTTGTTGTATTCTTTCAGTTGATCCACGCGGTTATTGGTTTTCTTTAATACATCATCCAGTTCATTGGTGCATTGCTCAATCATCCGGATATATTCGCTGCGTTCAAACTCGCTTGAAGCATCTTTTAATAAAGCGGTAAGGCTCATTACCGAGCAAAGCGATTTGCGCACCTCGTGTGAGTTTAACCAGGCTATTTCGTGCAGAGCCTCATTCTGGGATTTTATTCTTTCTTCCTTTAGTACCAGTCCGGTAACATTATTTGCCATTACAAGGGTACACGGCATTTTGTTAAAATCTATATCATACGATACTATGGACATATACAACTGCTCACCGTTCTTTTTTAAATGCCGCCAGGTACCAACCCGCCGTAGGCCATATTCGCGCATC
This sequence comes from Bacteroidota bacterium, assembly GCA_048498695.1. GTDB lineage: Bacteria > Bacteroidota > Bacteroidia > Sphingobacteriales > Sphingobacteriaceae > Mucilaginibacter. The sequence goes on along the minus strand of JBEHXM010000198.1, from coordinate 950 downwards.
TTAAGGGCATCTGCAGCCTTTTGCCTGTCTTCATGAGGACGGATATCATTGATGGTCATAGATAAAAATTCATCCGATGTATAACCATATAGTTCAATGGCCGATCGGTTTACCTCTACAAACTGCAGGCTTTCCCTGTTGACCACAGCCATCGGGTTGGGGTTCAGTTCAAACAGGCGCCTGTATTGTTTTTCTGATGCCAATAGCTGCTTCTGCTGATGTTTTATGCGATAATAAAGTACGATTGATATAATTCCAACGAAAATAAAATCATTTCCGCTCCTGATCATATCCCTGATATGAATATTGACCTCTTTGAAAAAGAAGGTAATGATGGGATCGCTAAACAACGCCCAAAGAAGCCCTGTAATTAAAAATCCAACCGGAATCCTGAGTGACTTCGAAAACATAAATGGGGGACGAATAAATAAGATGAAAGCTGGTTAATTGGCATTTGTACCTTTTACGTACAAAAAGCCCAATGGGTTTAATTATTGGGCAAATATGATGCAACATTTTTGTTACGGGATAATAACGGTAATATTAGTTAATTAGAACATTCTTCTAAAGAAATTTTAGTTGCAGCTTTTTCACTGTTCTGTTCTGTTTCAGCTATACCAGGCAGCTTTTTTTCAGCCCGGTATTTAGACAGGTTGATGAGTAGCACACTGCCCAGTATAATAACCAATCCTGCAATCTGCATGAGTGATATATGCTCGTGTGCAAACAGTATCCCCAAAACAACGGCAATTACCGGGTTTACGTACGCATAGGTGCTCACCTGTGTGGCAGGGCGCACCTGCAGCAGCCACACATAGGCGCTAAAGGCGGCTATTGAACCACAAAAAAGCACCGTGCCCCAAGCCTGTAGGGACTCACTGGAAAAGTGGAGAGTTAGGAGACTTATGGCGCCCGCCCTATACTCGAGCTTGCACGCACTAATTTAAAAT
>JBEHXM010000197.1:0-5463 GCA_048498695.1 Bacteroidota bacterium | reverse complement strand
TCAACATAGTCTGACAGATACTCCTTATCGATTGTTTGTACCCTTAAGCGGTATTTTTGTGATGGGGAAAGAGCCAGGCCCGAATATGAATTGTAACTGCCATCTCCAACGTCAAAAAGAAAGTATTTATAGCCCTTATCACCTTCTACAGTTACTGTAGCTCCTGTTACCGGATTAAAGCCTGTTTTATTAGTGAGTTTTACCGTCTTGCTAACTTTGATGATGGTATTAAGTCCACCTGAATTGATCACACCTTCTATTACCACGTAACTGTCGGACGTGGATGATGCCGGGGGATTGTACGGTTTTTTGCAACAAACCAGTGTAAGCAATAATACGCAGCACATATTGCGAAGCCTTGTCATAACAGTTCAGGAAAAGGGTATAAATCGGATAATACTCAAATATAAAATTGTATTCCTAAATAATATTATTGTAACAATAAAACAGCAGTAATCGTCAGCAAGCCACGGGAAATATTTGCTTTATGATCCTGGCGATTTGTATCTTCATGACGGTCAAAACGTACAACAGCCGTTATAGTTCAGCTTTCATACTATGAGTAACCTAAGCCAGAAAAAGGCAATTTGTGTCATCTGTTTTAAGCCTAACCCGGTTTGGGTGGAGTTTTTGTCGGGTTTTGAACAGTATGATGTCTATATTTCGGTGGATGATAATTCGGAAAATTACAGCGAAAAATATAAAACAGAATACCCGTCAGTTCATATCATTCAGCTGGAGAACAGTGATTGCGAAAATAAAGGCTTCACCGATCTGAATACCCATGAATTTGCAAAAAAAGTAACCGCGTGGGAAAAAGGTCTATTTTATTTTGCTGAAATAAAACAGGCTTATGAACATATATGGTTTTTTGAAGAGGACATATTTTTTTACAGCGAAGAAACGATCAGAAATATTGACATCAAATATCCGGGAAGCGACCTGCTGACCGCTCCTGTAAAATCCAGTTCAGGAGCATCAAAAAATTGGTGGTGGTGGCCGAAAATCAAAATTGACTATGAGCCGCCATATTATAACGCCATGGTCTGCGGGTTAAGGGTATCCAAGCAACTTTTATTTTATATAAATGATTATGCCGTAAACCATAATACCTTATTTTTTTTAGAAGTGCTTTTTCCGACTGTGGCCATCAAGCATCATTTAAAATGCAATGCTCCCAAAGCAATGACCCAGATCTTTTTCAGACACAGGTGGACCATTTATACCTTAAGCAGAAAAAATATATTTCACCCGATAAAAAATATCGAATATCAAAAAACAGCCCGGCAGGCGCTGGCTAAAAACAATGCATTAAGAAGCGTCACCTTCTATACGGTTGATCTTTTTACAAAGCTTTTTATGAATACCAGGCAAGCTATCAAAACGGCAGTGGGGAGATAAAAGTTTATACAGTTTTTTCACAAGAAAGCTAAATTTCTATATTTGTCATCCCGGCTTCGGGATGTAGCGTAGCCCGGTATCGCGCCAGCATGGGGTGCTGGAGGTCGTGGGTTCGAATCCCGCCATCCCGACAAACAAATCAGAGCCTATCCGTTGAAAATGGATCAGGCTTTTTTTGCAGGCTATTGTTTTTTTACCGGTACCGGAATATCAGGCAACCGGATAACCCGGTGACTATATCTGGCATCATTTTCAGAATGGGTAACCATGATGATAGTCGCCCCGTCTTTATTCAGCTCGTCCAGTAAGTCCATAACCTCCTTGCTGTTATCATCATCTAAATTTGCGGTTGGTTCGTCTGCGAGTATTAATTTAGGCCTGTTCACCACCGCCCTTGCCAGTGCAACACGCTGCTGCTGACCACCCGATAATTGCTGTGGATAGGTTTTCCGGCGCTCATCGATATGCATTTTATTCAATATTTCCTCGGTCCTCTTGGCGCGTACTGAAGTTGGTAAACCAGTGTAGATCATAGGAAGCTCCACATTTTCAAATACAGTCAGATCATCGATCAGATTAAAATTCTGAAATAAGAAACCGACATTTCGCTTACGCAGCTCTGCGCGCTTACGCTCATTAAAATGGGTTACTTCAAGGCCGTTGAAAACATAGCTTCCGCTATCCGGATCATCAAGAAACCCTAAGATATTCAGCAGGGTTGATTTCCCGCAGCCTGATGGGCCCATGATCGCCACAAATTCCCCGTCATTAACCTCGATGGACATTTTGTTTAATGCCACGATATCCAGCTCATCGGTATGGTAGCATTTTTCGATATCAGAGATCTTTATCATATGCTTCAGATTTTAGAGGGTTAAAATCATTATAAAGCTAATGTTATGCTGTCTTCAATTTCTTTTTAAATCTACAAAGTAAAATAGATAAATGCTACAAATTCAGGTCGATATAATATAAAAATCACCCCTTATGGGTGATAAAAATAGGATAAGCGGCATATGCGATCTGCAGTGAAAATAATAAAAGATCAGCTTACCCGGCTACAGTATTCTTTTTACCCCATTCTGCTAATAGCTGCATCACATCGTTGAGCGACATCCCCTTTTCAGTGAGTGTATACTCTACCTTTGGCGGAACCTCGGCATATACCTTTCGATTGATGATACCATCAGCCTCCAGTTCTTTTAAATGCCGGGATAATACCTTTAGTGCTATACCTTCAATTCCTTTATGAAGCTCACCAAATCGCTTGGGACCTGATAATAACATCCAGATAATAACGGGTTTCCACTTGCCGCTTATGATACTGATTGACCCTATTATTGAGCAATCACAATCCGGCTCCACTTTTTTTTCAATTATTTTTTCTTTTAACATATTGATAATAAGTATTAGTGTCTAATATGTCAATACTTGACATTTGTGCCATTACTTGACAAATGTAAAGTTATGGAATAATTTTGTTAAAAAAAATGAACATGAAAATATTAATTATTGGTGCCACAGGTACCATCGGAAAACACGTAACTGCCGCATTACAAAAAGATCATGAAGTAATTAAAGCGGGTTCAAAAAATGCTGATGTGCAGGTAGATATATCATCAATCGGGTCGATAGAAAACTTTTACAAACAGGCCGGAAAATTTGACGCCTTAATTTGCGCTGCGGGGGACGCGCAGATCGGGCCCTTAGCAAGTATGAAGGAGGCTGATTTCAGGATTGGCATTGACAGTAAATTGATGGGCCAGGTCAATCTGGTATTGATCGGACAACATTACATTAATCCGAAAGGGTCGTTTACTTTAACATCAGGTGCGTTAGCCGATGACCCTATTCTAATGGGGGCAAACATCAGTACGATGAACGGAGCGATTAATGGGTTTGTAAAGGGCGCAGCAATAGAGCTCGGGAACGGGGTTCGTATCAATGCGGTCGGTCCTGATATCGTTGAAGAATCTATGGCCTATTTTCCCTATTTCCCGGGACACGTTCCTGTAACCATGAACAGGGTTGCGCAGGCTTATGTCAAAAGCGTGCTGGGCGGACAAACTGGCCAGATCTATAGAGTGTTGTAACGGGCACTCAAAAATTAAAATGGTTTGTGCTCAATAATTGAATTACAAACAAGTAAAATAAAAATTATGAAAATACTAATTATAGGGGCCACTGGCAGAACCGGTCGCCTTATCGTTGAAGAGGCATTAAAGCAGGGCTATGATTTAAATGTTTTGGTGCGGGATAAAAATAAAATGCCCTTTAATTCAAAATCAATTAAAGTATATCAGGGAACATCTGCCAGCCGGACAGATTTAGCGGCTGCAATGCAAGGTTGCGATCTGATAATAAGTGCTTTGGGTATTGCCAGAGCCTCAGATGCTCCCTGGTCTAAATTAATAACACCTAAAAAATTCATAACGGAAAGCATGAAGAATGTGATAGCTGAAGCGGGTCAGCAAAACCTAAAACGTTTAATCACGATCTCTGCGTGGGGGGCTGGAGAAACCAAAAAAGAAATTCCTTTTTGGCTCAGATGGTTAATTAACCATACCAACCTCGGCCCTGTATACGCGGAACACGAATCACAGGAAAAACTATTAGCAAATTCAAACTTAAACTGGACGGCTGTAAGGCCTGTTGCCTTAAATGACTCCAAAAAGATAAAAACTTTAAAGATGAGTTTTAATAACACCCCAAAACCAAGTTTATACATCAGCAGGCAAAGTGTAGCTAAATTCATGGTTGATATAGTAAAATCTGATAAGTACGATAGGAGAAGCCCAACTATTTCTGAAAATTAAACCGGCTGGGAGGGGCAAATCATGTATGGCCTCCGTGAGAGGAACCCTTGGTCGGTGTTGCCAGCATAGATGAATGAATTTGAGCGAAAGTAGTTATCCCATTACGGGATAACTTTCAAAACCCTATTCCCCATTTTTCAATTTAAAATCAAGTTAATTTTTTACCATTAAATTTTTTAGCAATGCAAACACTTTTTCAAATCGCACTTATCACACACATAGTAGGGATAACCCTTATGGCCGGCACTACCCTGGTGGAATATTTGCTTACGAAACGATTCTGGAAACTATACGCGATCGACAGATCAAGAGCAATTACATCCAATGAAGACGGATTTAATTTCCATTTACTGGTTAATATTGGAGTTATTTTATTGATTCTGTCTGGGGTGACAATGTTGGTAATTTTCCAGGGTGTTTTCGCCAAACAAATCTGGTTTCAAATAAAAATTGGTTTGATCATCATTATAGCCATCAATGGATCGGTGGTCGGAAGAAGACAAGATGTAAAACTTAAACGCTTAATGTCGCTGGAAAAATTGAACTTTCACCAGGCTGACCCGCTCGGGCAAGAAAACCGTAAAGAGGATTTCATAAGGGTAAAACATCGCCTCGATCTTTTTTATATTTCTCAGCTATTAATGTTCCTTACCATTTTTACGCTTAGCGTTTTCAAATTTAACTAGAACCCAGCTAAATTAACTGAACATCAAAGTTTCCCACCCTTTTTATTTCTTGAAAGCAGATAAGCACAAATTAGCATAGTATAAAAGCAATAAAAGTGATGGGCTTTAATAATGACAGAATTAAGTATAGGATAATAATTTAAGTACTGGTTAAAAACAATATTTAATATTTAACGTTTCATTTCGTAAACCCATAAACTTAATGCTATGAAAAGAAATTATTACCCTGCGTTTTTTCTATTTATTATTTTAAGTGCAGTAAGCTGTAAAAAAGAAAAAACTGCCGATACCAAACCTGCAGCATCTCCTAAAATCACTTCTGAAGAATACATCGACAGCCTTTTATTTGTTAAACACGATAATTTCCAGATACAAACAAACGATCCGAAAGCAACCTTTTCGGCAAATGATAAGCACATTGCCGTAACCTCCAAGGGTGTGGTCTCACGTATGGTTTCGGCCGAGGTTGCAACTATCCAGGTCAACTGGTCAAATGGCACTAAATCCACCATTTATGCATTCGCTGCTACAGACACTCACCAGGAGCAGCCCTTTTTATC
>JBEHXM010000196.1:0-5787 GCA_048498695.1 Bacteroidota bacterium | reverse complement strand
CTGCTGGGCAGTTACTGATACGCCCGCATCGGGCGGGGCCAAAATAGAAGAAGTTAAACAGGGACAATAAAACCCGATTAAAATTCAACCTACTAAATGTAAAAGCCCTACGGGGCCAGTTGGAAATCATCGCACAATTCTGACGATTAAGGCTACCTCCGGGTGGCCTTTTTATTTTATAAAAATGTATATTAGGCCTCAATCACATTATAAACCAAAGCTGAAATTGATCTGATGTTAAAGTGGCTGAGCGCACTCTGTATTGCCTTATTGATAAGCGGCTGCAAAAAGCCTTTTACACCACAAGGTGCATTGGGGGATGCTAATAAATACCTGGTAATAGACGGAACCATCAACAGCGGCAACGACTCTACTTTTATCAAACTCAGCCGTACAAAAAAGTTTGACACCGTAATTGTGGTAGATCCCGAAAAAAACGCACAGGTAACTGTTGAGAGTGATGCCAATAATACTTATCGCTTGCCTGAGGTCAGCCCCGGCACCTACTCGGCAGCCCCGCTAAACCTTAGCAACTCCCACAAATACAGGCTCAGGATAAAAACATCGGACAATAAGGAATATATTTCGGATTTTGTGGCGGTAAAAAACCCGCCGCCGATTGACAGCATCGGGTTTAAAGCGTTAAATGATGGGGTGCACCTGTATGTCAATACACATGATAACAGCAATACCACGCGCTACTACCGCTGGCAATATAACGAAGACTGGCAATTCCATTCATGGTATCAATCCTTCTGGATAGGTGCAGCCCGCAGGCAGGCAGATCAATTCAGGTATTATTGCTTTGCGAAGGATGTATCCGCTTCCATATTGATCGGTTCATCTACCAAATTAGCAAGCGATGTTATTTTCCAGGCACCAATAGCTACGGTACCGGCATCCTCTGAGAAAATTGAAACCAAATACAGCATATTAGTAAAGCAATACGCATTATCACCCGATGCCTATAGCTTTTGGGAAAATCTTCAAAAAAACACAGACCGCCTGGGCGGTATTTTTGATGCACAGCCATCCGAAAATCAAAGCAATTATCATTGTGTAAGTAATCCGAATGAATTGGTTGTAGGGTATCTGAGTGTGGGCAGTGTGGCAACCAAAAGAATATTTATTACACGCAGCCAGCTTTTACCAGGCTATGAAGCCAAAGACCAATACGGCTGCCAGATCGATACGGAATATTATGCTAAAGCGCCATTTTATAGTCATCCGCCCGGATCAACATCTCCTGATATTAATGACCCTAATTCTGGTTATACCAGTGTCGACGGGCTTTTTTACAATCCGCCTGCACCGTTTGGGTTGCCAAACGCCATCACCTATTCCAAAACGGTATGCGCCGATTGCACGGTGAGAGGTGCCCAAACTCCCCCCCCTTTCTGGAAATAAACCATTATTATTGAAATTGATTGGCTTATTGTATATTAGGTCTCGATAAAGTATAAACCAAAAGCTGAAATCCGGACAATGATCAAATGGCTTAGCCTGCTATGTATCGCCTTACTTTTACTTAGCTGTAAAAAAGCCTTTACACCATCGGGGGCATTATTGGACAACAGCCGATACCTGGTAATTGACGGCGCTATCAATACCGGTAACGATTCGACCTTTATTAAGCTAAGCCGTACAAAAACATTTGACAAACATATTGTTATCGACCGGGAAACAGGTGCACAGGTAACGGTCGAAAGCGATGCCAACGCCGGCTATCCCTTAAGAGAGATATCTGCCGGGGTCTATTCTGCCGCACCTTTAAATCTTAGCAGCACGCATCAATACCGCCTGCGTATCAAAACGGCCAGTGGGGAAGAATATTTATCAGATTTTGTCGTGGTAAAAAATTCACCGCTGATAGACAGCGTGGGGTTTACCGCAAAAGCTAATGGGTTGCAGATCTATGTAAATACACATGACGATAAAAACAACACCAAATATTACCGCTGGGTGTATACCGAAGCATGGCGGTTTCATTCAACCTATGAGTCCTTTTTTAATGGGTCGGCGCCCCGCGTGAATTATGTTTATTATTGCTATGCTAAAGATACTTCCAGCTATATCGTATTATTTTCTTCGGCCGGGCTCAATAAGGATGCTGTTTACCAGGCCCCGGTGACCAGCATACTGCCTACTTCAGAAAAAATTGAGTTGCGCTACAGTATAGAGGTCAAGCAATACGCATTAACACCCGACGCTTATGCATTCTGGAACAATGTGCACAAGAACAATGAAACCAACGGCAGCATATTTGATGCCCAACCTACAGATAATCAAACCAACTATCATTGCCTCAGCCAGCCCGGGAAACTGGTAGTTGGATATTTAAGTGCCGGCAGCGTTGCCAAAAAAAGGATCTATATCAATCGCGAGCAGCTACCGGCAAGCTATAATCCGTCCTATGGATTCGCCTGCACTATAGATACCTTATATTATGAGGGGGGTTATAACATTCTGGCTGACACTGCTAACTACACAGCTCTTGGCGGTTTATATTATTCTCCTTTCAAGCCATTTAACGCGCCTAACGCGGTTACTTATTCTACGCGTGATTGCGCCGATTGTACGGCAAGAGGAGTTACAAAAGCGCCTTATTTCTGGAAACCTTAATGCCGGAAAATTATTTTTTTACTTCGAAATAAAACACGCTGCTCCCAGCCTCGCCACCTTTTGCAAGACCTTCTATGATCCCCACATAGCTGCCTGGCTTATCGCTGGTGTAGAATGATAATTGATTATGACCCTGCGGACCAGTATCTGCCTTAGGGTTCCAGTACAGCACATTCCTGAAATCGGGGATGGTGCTTTCTACCTGCTGCGCATCGTAAACGGGAGAATAGAATTTGCGCTCCAACTGTAAACCTTCATAATCCATCACAACGGCATGGGGATCTAATTGCGTGTTGGTGCTTCCGCCATTGTAAGTAGTAAAGCTTAATATCCCGTTAAACAAAGTTGGACCATAAATATAATTGGTGATCACCACATCGAGCCTTTTAATCTTTAACGGATCAAGTGAAAACGTTTTATCGAGGTCGAAAATAGGTTTGCCATCCAGCATTACCAGGGGCTGACCGGGTAATGCCTTTTTATCATCAATTACCTGCAGCCCTTTTTTCCCATGTTCCCTGGTGATCTGGATCAACCGTACATACTCATGTATCACCTCTTCCATGGTCGGGAAACGTGTATAATCATCCAGCAGGTAGGTATAGGTGGGTTTACCATAAAACAGGGTACTGTCCACCACGGGGTTATCAAATTGCTTCAGCTGTTTGGCATCGAAAATATTCTGCACCTGCATGTTCACACTGTTATTCATCAGCGCATTTTTTACACCTGAATTTAAAGTCAACGCGGGTGTTGAATAGGTACCGTATTCCTCGCTGAACGGATTGGGGATATCAATACGGTAAGTACTATCCTGTTGCCATTTGGTTTGTATAATCAGTTCGTTCGATCCGTAAAAATCTTTAGCATTAAACAGCAATCTTCCAGTGGAGTCACTTTTAGCCACATACAACTGGTGCTGTGTCCCGGCCACTGTAAGGTAAGCCTTTATACCACCGGCCGGTGCGTTAGTTAAGGTATTTATCATTTTACCTGCTATAATAGGGCCTGTGTATTCAGGCAAAAAAGTAAAGCGCGGTTTATCCCCGGCTGAAATTTTACTCCAGTCGAACTGTGTCCACCCCTGCGAGAGCAGCAGGTTATCCAATGCCCGGTTGCTCTCTTCGTTGTTTTCTAAATAATAATCAGGCGATTCAATGTGCCCCTTCACGTCTGCGGCAAGCCAGAGGTATCCGGCTATATGCATGTCGGCTTCATTTTGCAGTGAATCCAACCTAAAAACAGATACCGATAAATTTGCCGGGAGGCTTTTATTCAGTTGATCATGGGTAGCAATGTTCAGGCTAACTTTTTTGCGGGTATTATAAATTTTTGCATCAGCGTTCGCATTGATCACCAGTTTCCTTGCGGGATGTTTAAAGATCAGTCTTTCGCAAAGCGGCCTTTGATGGTCATCAAACAAGGTCAGGTAGTTAACGCCTTCATTTAATTGGGCTTTGCTGATAGTAAAATGAGCGCTACCATTTGTCATATCAGCTTTTTCAGCCTGGCTGATAGTATGTCGGCTGTGTGCTACCAGGTAAACTACAGATGCTGCATTCCCGGCAGATTGCACAGATACATCCCAGCTTTCCCGATGGTCTGTGACCTGCATCACATCACCTGATCCGCTTATTTCGGGCAGATCTTTTGAAACTATTGAACCACCTAGCCTGATGATGGCTTTGTAACCTGTTTGCATTGATGGTGTAAAGGCAAAGCTGCCGATGCCAAATTTCAGCGATCTGAATTTTACAACCGTATCATTTTGCGGACCGATAACTGCACCCGAGCAATCTACCCCCTTGCCATCAGGCCCTGTTACTTTGAAAGCTACTTTACTGTTTAAGCCGTTAACCAGATGGCCCCCTTCCGGGAAGAACTGCACATCATAATCGGGTTTTGTTGTTTTAACCTGTGATAGCGATGCTTTTACGGGGTTAACAATGCTGATCTGCTGGTCAAAGAAATAACCGGCATCAAAATTTTTCATCCAGTTGGTGTAGGCCCTTAACCGATAGTTACCATTGCTTAATGAGAATGGCAGATAGAACGATCCATTGCCTGTGCCCTGGTCCAATGCGATCTTAGCCTGCAATACCGAAACGTGTTTGCTATCCAGTAACTCAACATAGGCAACCTTGCTGATATCAAGCATTTTATTGGTACTGCCATCGGTATTATAAATTTTGAACCAAAGTATCTCTCCGGTTAAATAAAAGTTTTTGTTGGTGTGCACATAGAGTTTCTCCTGCAGGTTTGTCTTTTGATAAGCGGCGAAATTATTTTGCAGAGCAGGCAATACCTGTGCCCGGCTGCTTACATGACTTAAGCAGATCACCAGGCAGATCACTACTGCGAGGGCTTTTCCGGGTTGATGTATTTTTATCCTCCTCATTTAAAACCTGATGTTATAATTAATGAATGGGATTGGCCTGGCAAATATGGACAGCTTGTACCCGTTGATAGCACCACCCTGTTCACTAAAGAAGGTAGAGTAGGCATTGGCGCGGCCGGTTAAATTATATACTCCTATTGTAAATGAATTATGAAAACGCTGATGGATCTTATGGTTACCATCAATGTTCATTGCAAAATCTGTCCTGAAATAATCGGGGATGCGGAAAGCGTTCCTGTCTGAATACAGTACCCGCACCGAGCCTTCATAATAATATTCTGTAATTGGATAGGTGATCGGCCGACCGGTACTATAAGTCATGTCCAATGAAATGCTGAACCGCCTGCTAAACCGGTAATTACCTGTAAAATTAAAATTGTGCGGCTTGTCGTAGTTCGCGGGGTAGTATTTACCATTGTTGATGAGCTCGCCCGCGTTGGGGTCATCCTGGCGGAGAAACGTGCGTGCATATGTGTAACTTATCCAGCCATTTAATGCGCCCTCATTTTTCTTAATCAGGAACTCCACACCATAAGCTTTGCCCTGTGTGCTCACCACATCCTGCTCGATGTGCTGATTGAGGATCAGTGTGGCCCCGCTCTTGTAGTCCAAATAGTCGGATATCTTCTTGTAGTATACTTCTACCGAAGTCTCTATCGTATTGTTCAGCGAGTTGCGGTACAACCCCAGCGATACCTGCTGCCCGAACTGCGGCTTGATGTTCGGGTCACTCAGCTTATAGGTGTCCGTAGGCGAGATCGCCGTCG
>JBEHXM010000195.1:0-5940 GCA_048498695.1 Bacteroidota bacterium | reverse complement strand
GTTACCAATTTGTTTACTTTCATGAAGAGATTAGCGGTATAATCGGCATAAATATTACCTGGTTTCTTTAAATAATTGGAATATAGTTTCAGAATGTTTTCGAAGGCTATGTTAGTGGCAATATTTACTTTATAATATCCGTCCAGCGAGGCGCCAAATTCAAACAGGCTTTTTTTACCCGGTGTTACCCCGTATGATCCTATATTTGAAAGGGAATCATTCTGCACCAACGTGATACGCGCAGCAGCGGGTGAAAAGTTTATCCTGAAATTGTCATTCTTTTTATAAGCGAAGCCTGGTCCGAAGGTCAAATAAGCGGGTGCAAAAGGGGCTGAAATTAGCGTCCGGCTGCCATCTGCATTGTAGTTGTAGCCTTTGGTAAACTGGGTCTGGAAGTTGGCATAAAAGGTATAAAGCCAATATTTGGCGGCCTGATAACCCAGTAAGCTGTTCAGAATAATGCGGTCATCATTTTTTTGCCAGCCGGCGCCATTCTGTTTACTGATGCCGTAACCTGCAATGGCTTTATTATCCCAGCTCCACTTATCTTTTTTATAATTGAAGTCATAATCCAAAACCAGGTTAGCGGCAAAAGCGTTTGCACCGCCCGCCGCCCAGTGGCTGAAAGAGCTCTGATTGATCAAAAACGTGTTCTGACCGTGGATGGTCCAGATCTTTGTAGTGTCTTTCTTGGTTGTGTCTGCAGGAAGGGTATTTGCCTTGCAATACCCTGCATAGCTTAAGCACAAAAATGTTAAAATAAGTAGCCTGATTTTCATGGGGGTAATTGTTTAGTAGGAGGTAAATGATGTATTTAATCAGCGTTAAATTGAAACAAAGGTAACAAAGACATTAAATCTCCCCAATAAAAAGCAGATTATTTAGCCACCATGCTGATATGATATTCCTGTATCAAAGCAGGGTTTTCAGGTGTGAGTGTAAAACTGACCCTGATATTCCCTTTTTCACCGTTCATGATAAAATAACCCCGCATCTGGTTTTCCGGCACCACTTCGCCAACACTTTTTATCTTACCGGCTTTAGCGAATATGGCTGTTGCATCAGCCTTCAGCTTTCCGGGGAAGTAGTCCATAAAAAAGTTTTGTGCAAATATACCGCTGGCTTCGGCATTGTTCCAATCAGGCAATAGCTTTACCAGTTCGTTCCTGCGTTGCGTGAGGATATCCGATGGCGGCAGCTGCCATTTTTGTATACCCGAAAGCCTGATCAGCGTATCAGCTACCTGCAAATTAACAGAGCCTGCGTTGGCATAGGTAAGGTTGGCAAAGCAGATCACACCGATACCGTATTCGGGGTAGATGGTCCACTCACTTCCAAAACCGGGTAAGCCACCGGTATGGCCTACGGCCGTAGTACCGTCAACATACTTTCTCCAGCGCAAACCGTAACAATAAGCCGATGCAAAAGGATACGGCCTGCCGGTTGCTGTTTTATAATCCATACTGAAACCGTTTACATCCCAGGGATACTGCATTTCTCTGAGAGAGCTTCTTTTAACCGGCCCCGTTTCCGCATCATCCCGCGGCGGCCATGCGGAAAGATGCAGGGCCACATATTTACTAAAATCTTCTATCGAGGTAATCATCCCTCCCATCGCCCCGTAAGAGCCATCGTGCAGCATGGGCTGTTCTACCCATCGGTTATCTAACCACCGATAGCCATGTGCCAGCTGTTCTTTGGGTACATTATCATACTCATAATAAGTATGCGTCATGCCCAGGGGCTTTAATATATTTTCGGTGATGTATTCCTGGTAGGGTTTTCCGGATACTTTTTTAATAATATAGCCTAAGGTGGCAAAACCCAGGTTGCTGTATTCATAACCCAAACCCGGATCATTGGAAAATGAAATCCCTTTTTTATACAGGTCTATCAATTGCTCATCGGTGTTGGCCAGTTGCCTGTCGCCCCAGGGGTTATCTTCAGGGTAGCCTGCCGAATGGGTAAGCAGGTTGCGTATAGTTACCGGCGAAGCATCTTTGGTGAGGTAGTGGATATTCTTCATCTCCGGGATATAGAGATACGCCGGATCATCCAGCCTTAATTTCCCCTTATCTCTCAACTTCAATATCGCCATCGCAGTAAAACTCTTGCTCATAGAAGCGATGCGAAACTCCGACTTATCGCTCACTCCTGTTTTACCGGCTAATTCGGTATAACCCACCCCTCCGCTGTGCACCAGTTTGCCATCCACCACAATGCCATATACCATCCCGGGAAAATGATTTTTACCTGCATACTCTTTATATATCTGGTCGATAACAGGATAGGTGGCTTCTATCTTTTTTAACCTGCCGGGATCAGTGAAAACCGGGGGTTTGTAGGATTGGGCAAATAGTATTGCAGAATAAAAAAATAAAAAAACAGGAAGTAATGATTTGAAAAGGCGGGTAAGATGCATTATTGAACAACAGTTAATTCAATACATATTTACCAATATTCCGGCAATTATGGAATAAAACTGCCTCAATATTATTGTAATATGCTGTCTTTTTCCAGGGGCAGATCAAAGTAAAAAGTGGAGCCTTTTCCAAACTCGCTGTTGACGCCAATTTTACCGTTATGCGTGTTAATGATCTCGGATGAGATATAAAGGCCCATGCCCAGGCCGCTGGTCATGTTCTTTTTATCCTCCACCCGGTAAAAGCGATCGAATATTTTAAACTGTTGTTCTTTGGATAAACCGATACCAAAATCAGTAACCGATACCCTCACCCAGTTTTCGTACTTCTGCGTTTTTACAATGATCTTTTTGCTGCCCTGCGAATATTTAACTGCGTTGTTGATCAGGTTCATCAATACTTGTTCCAGGCGTTCGCTATTGCCTTTTACCATAAAGTGATGCCCGTCTTCCAGCTCTATTTTAAAAGATGGGTTCATGTGCGTGGCATTCTCAACACAAACATTCACGATGTTCTTCAGGTCAACTACTTCCAGGTTATAATTTAACCGCCCGGCTTTAATTTTGCTCACATCCAGCAGGTCGTCCACCAAAAATTGCAGTTTACCAATGGCGATGTTTGCCTTACTGATATATTGTTTCACAATGTCCGGCAATTCATCTTTTTTATGCATCGAGATCAACTGCAGGTAGCCTTTCAAACTGGTTAAAGGTGTTTTCAATTCATGACTGGCAACGCCTATAAACTCATCTTTACGCTCTATCTCTCTCTTTTGATCTTCAATATCAGTAGCCGTCCCCACCCAAAAAACGATCTCGCCATGATCATTCCGCAGCGGCATAGCTCTGTTCAAATGCCAGCGGTAACTATTATCCCTGCCGCGCCTGTAGCGGTTTTCGATCTCGAATACCTCTCCCGTTTGCAGGGAGTTTACATACCTGGCAATCGTTTCTTCAATATCATCGGGGTGGATCACCGACCGCCAACCCCATCCTTTTGTTTCTTCGTAACTAAGACCCGTATATTCATACCATCGTTCATTAAAATAGTTGATATCCCCGTTTGGCAGGTTGGTCCACGTCATCTGAGCAATATGGTCCGACAGTAATTTAAAGTGTTCCTGGCTTATCAGCAGGTCTTTGGTGCGCTCGCGTACCGTCGCTTCAAGTTCATCATTTTGCCTCACGGTAAGATTTTGCGCAGCTTCAAGCTTCTGATTTTGCATCATCAAGTGCTTTTGGCTTTCTTTCTGGCTGGTCAGGTCAGTAACAATAACGCTGAGTGCAAACCCGCCGTCCATTTGCAGTGAAGCAAATGAGCAAAGGCAGCAGGTATTTTTATCATATTTATCCTTCAGGTATAACTCCTCCTTTTTATCCTGCCCCCAGCCTGCTTTATTTAATTTATGATAGCTTTTCTTTGATTCCTCCGCTACAAACGTTTCAAACGGAACTCCGATCACTTTTTCAAGCGGAAATTTCACCAGGTTGGCAAAACGCAAATTACAATACAGGATAAAACCTTCCTTATTGATCGTAACTGCTCCCTCACTCATCTTCTCAATAAAAACACGATAGGTATGATCAGCACTTTTTAAAGCATAAAGCTGGTGGTTATTATTATTTTTTACCACAAGGGCGTCTACCTGCCCCGTACGTATAGCTTCAATAGTATCGTTAGCTTCCTCCAGTTGCCATTGCAGCTCCTGGTTTTCGCTCAATAATTGCTCATATGATTTAGACAATTCCATTATAATAGCTCAAAATTCTATTCCCAGTCCTTTCAATACTTTTTGTTTGTTTGACATATCTCCAATCATTCTTCTTTCTGCTCCGGGCGCTTTCTTAACCAGCAGCGGCAAAGCTATCAGTTGTTCTTTTTCTGCAATGGATGGTTGCTGATAAACGTCAATGATCTCCAATTCATAACGCCCTTGCAGATGTTCCTCACAAATACTTTTCAGGTTAGCTATGGCACGTGTTGAGTTTGGCGAAGCGCCCGTGATAAAAAGCCTTAATACATAAACAGGCTTTTCTATCTTATCGCTCTTCGTATTAAATCCTTGAACTGCTAATTTTTGTGTCATATCTATGCGTTAACAGGCCTAATGTTCAGGCCTACAAGTACCTTCTCTTCATTCGAAAGATCACCAATAATTTTACGTATTGGTTCAGGTACCTTACGCACCAACGTTGGTATAGCCAGTATCTGGTCGCCTTCGGCCAGTTGCGGCTTCTCCAAAAGATCAATCACCTCTATGCTATATTGTCCCTTTAAGTATTCTTCGCAATATTTTTTTAAATTGGCTAAAGCTGTAACCGATTTTTCCGTTTTACCGGCCACGTACAACCTTAGTTCCCATTTCATTTCCTTTGTCATAAACTATCTCTTTTTGGAACCAGACACTTCATCAGCACTCTCTCCCTTTCTAATACGTGTCATTTCCTGTCTTGTTTTTTCTATTACTTCTTTCCTCAATTCTTCCTGCAGGTATATCTTGTTCAATTCTTCCTCTACCGACTCAAATTCCGTTTGCAAACCGGATATTTTTGCTTCCAGAACCCTTCGCTTCCGGTTGATCTCGCGGTCTTTGGCAGTTATGGCATAATCATGCAAGGCAACACCGGTTTCCTCCTTGATCATTTGTGCCTCGCGTGCTGATCCGGTCAATATGCCGTCGGGGCCAAGATAAACCTCTACCAGGTCAAGTCCACTATCGGTGATCACAAATTCCCTCACCTGGTTGGAATGCTTCATCCCGCGCGATTTCATGATATACATGCCGCGGTTACGCTCTCCATTAAATTCAATATCCCTTACCAGCAGCCAGGCATCCACTAATGATGATACACCTTCGTCTGTTTGCTCATTCACAATGTTATTCAGTGAAAGTGCTGTAAATAATACCGTTATCTGCTCTTCCTGTAAAAAATCGATCAGGCGTATCAGCATTGATTTTACTTCACTTACCGATCCCACCGTGATCAGGTTGGTTATCGGGTCAAGTATAACAACTTCCGGCTTGAATTTTTTGATCATTTTATAAATGGCCACCAGGTGCATCTCCAATCCATATAAAGTAGGCCTTGAAGCGTGAAATTGCAGCAAACCTTTTTTAACATGCTTGTCGAGGTCAACGCTGATCGATTTCATGTTGCGGACTATTTGCCGCGGTGATTCTTCAAAAGCAAAATAGATACACCTTTTACCCTCGGTACAAGCCTGGTTAGCAAAATAAGCCGCTATACTGGTTTTACCAGTACCGGCAGTACCCGAAACCAAAATACTGCTGCCTTTAAAGAAGCCTTTTCCGCTAAGCATTTTATCCAATGCGGGTATGCCTGAAGATATTCTTCCGGTAGATACTTCCTTTTCCAATCCCAATGAGGTTATCGGTAGTATCGAAATACCTTCTTCGTCTATCAGGAAAGGGTATTCGTTGGTACCATGTACCGACCCACGGTATTTGACTATTCTCAGCCTCCGGGTTGAGATCTGGTCGATCACCCGGTGGTCA
>JBEHXM010000194.1:0-6332 GCA_048498695.1 Bacteroidota bacterium | reverse complement strand
AGGAATTTTATCAGGTAGCCGGTGTCGGAGCTATCGGCATTTTGAAAGCCTGCGGTAATGTCCTGGTTTTGCATCGTTGAGTTGTATGAGTTTGTTTGCTAATTTAACCACAGAGATACAAAGAAAGCACAGAGAACACGGAGAAAAAAAATCGCAGATGTTAACTGATTACGCAGATGACGCTGATAATTTTAAGACGCCGGTGAAAGCAAATCTTTCAGGCAAACATCTGCGTCATCAGCGCTATCTGCTAACATCAGCGATCAAAAAGCCTTCTTCTGTGTGTGTGGTTATTATTCAGCCTGCCTGCCCGTCATATCAAGAATAATATCGCCGCCTTCCGCATTTAGCCTCCATACAATGCCATCGCCGGGTTTGGTAAACTTACCTTTAACGGCAGTAAGGCTATAGTTCAAACCTTCAAAGCCTGCATTCAATTTTTTATTGGTGATATTTTTAAATGGAAGCTTAGCCGCGTCTGCTGTAGTTAGGTCGAGGTGCCAGTCAAGAGGTTTGTCGGTTTTGATGTGGATCTTAACCTGCCGCTCATCAAAGCTCATCGTGAGCGTTCCTGCGATCGTTTTTAACGGCCACGAGATAGCCAGTTTTCCTTTAACAGCATCGCTGATCACCGGGTCACCGCCCTCCAGCAACGTTTCCTTGCCATCAATAACCGCTTTAAACCGTAACCCAGCCAGGTTGTTGGGCTTGCTCCACAAATATCCATCTACTACCGGGAGCGTAAAAAACGTGCACTCATTAGATGTTGCCTTTTGCTTTTCATAAACCGATGGCAGCTTTTCGTTAAACAAATGGATATCGCGGAAGCGCAGGCTGCCATCTTCCCACAATAAATTGGCCCGGTAAAAACGACTGTCAAACCATACTGTTTTACGGTTGCTGCCCGGTAGATCCTCATTAACTGTTACCGCCGTTGCAGGTGTAACTTTATAATGACTGCTGAACCATCTGCCCGATTGCTCCAGCGTCTCCACTTTTACCCTGCCCTGGTCACGCAGTTGGGCTATCAGCGGAAATTGTATTTCCAGTCCTTTGGCCATCGCATCCCATGTGAAAGAGTTTTCCTGCCCGGCCTGTGTATAGGCAAATTCCATTGAGGCGCCTTCTGTAAATTGCTTAAAGAACCAGTTAACCCAGGTGGAATCGCCGCCGGCATGTTTGTAAACCGGCTCCAATGTAGTAACACCCTGGCGCGAATTGCCAAGGCCGTTGTCGTACTGCCTTACCGGGTCGCTGCCCAGCATACGGAAAATGGGTACCGGTATTTGACTCGCTGCGTTTTGCGCCGGCATATACGAATTAATTTTGCTGGGATAATAGGCCTGGTTCCAGTAACCGCCCCACATGGTGTAGCCATCGGTGCCGTATTGGTCTTTGCAATTGGCGGAGGCAACGATATGATATTTTTGATATAGGTAATTCAGCGTATGCGCATCAATAAACCAGGACGCTACAGACCTGGGGTAATAGCCAAAGATCTTTTTAAACTCATGCATGTAAGTGTCGGCCAGCTTATCCCGCTCGGCTAAGGTATAACCGGTTGAAAAACCAATATTGGCTCGCCAGTCCCAGGGGTAACGGCCGCGCCATTTCATACCTGCCTTCTCTACCATCGGCTGCGGGATCTCCCACCAGGCGCCAATTTCGAATTTGTCGCGCGGCAGGCCTTTTAGTAGTTTTTGATAACGGGGGTCTATCAGCGCATCGTATTGTAAAAGGAATGTGCCGCCCAGGTTATACTTCTTCATCAGTTCAACCTGCTTAACTACGGTTTGATACAGTACGTCCTCCGTAATGGCAGGGTCGCGTGGCTCCAGCAGACGGATGAAGTTTACGATGTTGACTATTTTGGGTTTGGCTCCAGCAGGTGCATCGTCTGGTCTGATATCAGCGTTACCGAACGCAGTAAGCGCCATCAAAACCACAAAGCAGGTTAATGTAAAGAAAGATCTTATGTAGTTGTTCATCATATAGATTAGGAGTGCGGCCTTGGTAGCGGCCATCGCCCGACTAAATTAAAACTATAAAACGGTTATAAAAAGGCAGGCCATCCTGTACTGTTTCGCGGCATGAGGTATGTTCGTTGATGATCGCACTTCGCAATGCCTGCGATAATCAGACGGAAAATCTTTGTAACAAGGCAGTTACAACCTTTTAGAATAACTCACCGTATAATGTGTCACTATTACACTTTAAACTATTATCCAGAGCGGGGCATGAAAATTTTTTTTACGCTGATTGCAGCTACCCTAATGGCTGCATCAACATACGCTAATACCGGCTTTAAATACGCGCTGCGCGATTCGACCGCCGTTATCGAGCTGAATAAACAGGCATTTTCTTCGCGTTTGATCGATCCGGGGCAAACTGTTGCCGGCGCAGGCAAAGCGCTCGAAATTTCCAGGCAGATCAATTATATTCGCGGACTTGCTGAATCCAACCGGGTAATCGGCGTCGGCTATTATTACCTCGATAAGCAAACAAACGCCATTAACCATTACGTTATAGCGCTAAACTATTTTGAACAGATAAAGGATCTGTATGGCCAGGGCAAGACTTATAACAACATAGGTAATCTTTACCACAAGCTTGATTCAAGGTTGTCGCTCGATTTTTATGGCAGATCGTTAGCAATAGCGCTAAAAATGGCAGATAACCGGCAAGCGGCCGGCCTATATAACAGTATCGGAACTATATACTATAACCAAAAAAGTTTTACAAAGGCATTGAGCTATTATAATAAAGGCAGCGATTTGTTTGCTGCTTTAGGGGATTCTGCCAACATGCTTCAGTGTATACAAAATAGCGGCGGTATCCACCTCGCGCTGCATCAGTATGACAAAGCTGAAGCTTATTTGAGTAAAGCCAGTGCGTTCGCAAAAAAGCTTGAGCTTAACGACATGGCTGCTTCGTCTGACTTTTACCTGGCACAAACCTATATCGGCCTGGATAAATATCAACAAGCTGAAAAAACCATCCGCGAGGGCATAAAATATGCCTCCATCATCCGCAATAACAAGCTAAGCAAGGATTTCGGGGTGCTGAAGGCGCAACTGGAACAAAAGCGAAAAGGATAAAAGCTGCTACTGTTATAGTGTCTCCAGGTACTTGTCCAATTTGTCGAACGTACCGGCAAAGCCCTGGTGCATATTATCCATAATAGAATAATAAGTAGCTTCCTGCTCCGCTGTCGCGTTTATCGGGTGACCGATCAGGGTAAGTGTGGTCCTGCCGCCATCGTCTGCCAATGTAATTCTATTAAATATTTCCAAAGGAAAATCCATCGGGAATGGCGACGTGCAGATATTGCCTTCTTCATCAGAAAATGAATTGATAAACTCGATCAATTCGGGGCTTTTAATAGTTACGTATTTAAAAATACCCCACATGCTTTGTCCGTTAGCTTCCATTTTGTAATGAAATTTTCCGCCTGGTTTAAATTCAAAGGATTTAACGATTAAGTCCATTCCTGCCGGTCCCCACCATTGGCCCATGGCCTCGCCATTGGCAAAAGCGTCAAATACCAGCTGTTGGGGCGCGTTGAAATGCCTTACTATCGTTAATCCCTCATTTTTTTCTGTTTGATTATTTGTTGTCATTGCTGTTGTTTTTTGCTTGAACTTTATTGATGTACCGGTCTAATGAATCAAATCTGTCCGTCCAGAACTGGCGGTATTGGTCTACCCAGTTTGACACCTCGCCTAGGGTGTCGAGCTTGGCCTCACAAAATCTTTCGCGCCCCTGCTGGCGGATGTTAACCATACCGCACTCTGCCAGGATCTTTATATGGTTGGATATGGCCGGCCGGCTGATATCGAAGCGGTCGGCAATGGCGTTCAGGTTCATGGGTTGGGTGGCTATCAGGCTGATGATCTGCCGCCGGGTAGGGTCGGAGATTGCCTGGAAAACGTCTCTGCGTGCTTCTGCTGACATAATATGTAATCAAATGATTACACAAATGTATATGTAATCATTTGATTACGCAAAATTTAATTTGAAATTTACTGAGTGAATCCGGAATAGATTGATAATGAAACTTGATGAATATGCAAATATTTCTAGCATTTCTTTACACTGGCATTGATAATGCTTTAAGTCATATACTTGTAGAAAACAATACCTATAGTAAATACGTATTGATATTACTTAAAAAAAGCTTGAAAATAATGTTTACATTTGATATAACTTTTAAAACGTACATACATGACTACTATAGTATTAGAAGTTCCTGACAACAAGAAAAAAGCTATATCTACCTTAGTTAAAAAGGAAGGGGCTAAAGTTGTTAGTTCTACAGATGTAAAGACTGATAAAAATTCAGATGACGAGGATGATGAAGTAACTCATGGTGAATACTTCTTTGAAAACATTAAACGAGTTATTAAAGCTTTCAAAAAGTAGTTAGATGTCCTCTGCTGATGAAATAAAGAAGATAAGAATAAAAACCCAAATAGGTATTACATCTGTATTGGGCTTATTTTGTCTTTTCATATTAATTTACGAGCCATCAGATCACCCGCTTAATAAATGGGCTATAGGTATAATAGGAACTATATTAGGCTATTGGTTGAAATAGAAGAAAATATCATTAAAAGTAAAAGCCATCCTTAGTTATAGGGATGGCTTTTTTGTTGGCTATGCGCCCTTAGTGTATAATGGTAAGTAGGTCCCGGTAAAAGGGGGGCGGCCTGGAAGATCAAACTATTGCATTCGACGGATCTGAAGTAAGGAAAGAAAGTTATGCGCCGTTCAATTGATTTATAATCCCCGAATAAGCATTCAACAACAAATTCGCATCGCTTCCGATAATGATCATATCGGTACCTTTTTTTATTTCTTCAGCAGCAGCCTCAGCCCCCGATGTAAACGTGCCAAAACTTTTGCCATGCTTTTCGCATAAGCTCCGGACTGTTTTTACTGCATCTGCAAACAACGGCGAGTCGAATTGTCCGGGTGTGCCTAATGATACCGATAGATCATAAGGCCCGATAAAAGTACCTGCAACATGCGGATTCGATAAAATGGCTTCCGCCATTTCAACGCCTTTTGCGCTTTCAATTTGCGGATAAAGCAGCGGCCGGAAATTGTTAATGTATTCCTTAAACTTCAAGCCATACTTATTTGCGGGTGCAAAGCCTACGCTGCGTTTACCGATAGGAGGGTAGAAGGAGTAGTTGACCAGCGTTTCCATCTCTTCCATGCTTTCCACCCGTGGCGCTATGATGCCGTCGCAACCTGCATCCAGTGCATGACGGATGGTAGTTTCGCTGATCTCAGTGATCCTTATCAGAACTTTACAACCCTCCGGCCTTGCTGATATCAGGGCGGCTATTGTGGCTTCACTTAGGTTGCTGTGCTCTAAATCGATGAACATAAAATCGAGACCTATGGAAAACAACAAGCCGGTTACCTGTGGAATATCCAGGGAAATAAGGGTGCCTATCTGCGGATGTTTTTTATGGTCGGTCATATGGAGTTAAAATTATGGATTTATTTGAAAATCTGTTGTTTTCAATATTTCGTTAATAGGTGAAGGATTAGCTGGTATCTGTTTTATATTCCGGCTAAACCTTTATTTTTATACGTAATAGTAATAAGCAACCTTAATATTTCATTCACAATTAATTACTGACCAGATCCCATGAGAAAACTTGCACTATTTATTTTACTGACGGGCTTTATCTGCTCCTGTAAAAATTCAGCCAAAAACAATGAAACCGCAACAGCTTCAGCAGGCACAGATACCGGCTATGTGATAAAAACCGGCGGTTCGAAAATGATAACGGTCGACGGAAAATACAGCGTATGGACCAAGAAGATCGGCGACGGGAAAATAAAAGTATTGCTGCTGCATGGCGGTCCGGGCTTTTCGCATGATTATTTTGAATGCTTCGAAGATTTCCTGCCGAAAGAAGGTATGGAAATTTATTATTATGACCAGCTTGGCTGCGGTAACTCCGACCGGCCTAACGATACCACACTTTGGAATATTCCGCGTTATGTGGAAGAAGTAGAGCAGGTAAGAAAGGGCCTTGGCCTTGATAATTTTTACCTGCTGGGCCATTCATGGGGCAGCATGCTGGTGATGGAATACTTGCAGAAATACCAGGGCCATGTTAAAGCTGCTGTATTATCAAACATGACGGCCGGCATTAAGAGCTATACTGCCTACACTGCCTCTTTAAAGACCAAATTTTTTACTGCTGCCGAACGGGCCAAATACGATTCGCTGGATAGGGCTAAGAAATATGATTCGCAGGAATTCCAGGACCTGCTGATGAACAAGCTATACACCCATGTAATTTGTGGGC
>JBEHXM010000193.1:0-6361 GCA_048498695.1 Bacteroidota bacterium | reverse complement strand
AACACGGATGATACCGTCTTCGTCAAGGTCTTTGGTAGCTTCTTCCGATACGTTTGGAATATCTGGTGTTAATTCTTCCTCACCGCGTTTAGTGTCACGAACCTCAAGCTCGAACTCTTCAACGTGAAGCGAAGTGAATATATCCTGCGATACCACACGCTCGGATATTACAATCGCATCCTCGAAGTTGTAACCCTGCCAAGGCATGAATGCCACTTTAAGGTTACGGCCCAATGCCAGCTCGCCATCTTGTGTAGCGTAGCCTTCGCAAAGCACCTGTCCTTTTTCAACCCTCTGCCCTTTCTTAACGATCGGCTTAAGGTTCATGGTAGTGCTCTGGTTGGTTTTCTTAAACTTGGTTAAGCGATAGCTCTTGCTGTCACCGTCGAAAGATACTAGGCGATCGGTTTCGTCGCGGTCATATTTTATACGGATCTCGTTTGCATCAACATACTCAACTATACCATCGCCTTCAGCGTTGATAAGCGTACGTGAGTCTTTTGCAACACGGCCTTCCAAACCTGTACCTACTATCGGCGCCTCGGGGCGTAATAGCGGCACGGCCTGGCGCTGCATGTTCGAACCCATCAGGGCACGGTTAGCATCATCATGTTCAAGAAACGGAATCAGCGATGCTGCAATAGATGTAATCTGGTTCGGAGCAATGTCCATCAAATCAAGCCTTTCAGGCTCTATAATCGGGAAGTCACCCTCGAAACGTGCTTTCACTTTCGGAGTGGCAAATTCGCCTTTATCGTCATATACAGCGTTTGCCTGGCCGATAGTTTTACCGTCTTCATCTTCTGCAGACAGGTAGATAACCGGCTCCTGAACCTGTACCTTACCTTCAACCACACGTTTGTATGGTGTTTCGATAAAGCCGAGGTTGTTGATCTTAGCATGAACGCAAAGCGATGAAATCAGACCAATGTTCGGACCTTCAGGAGTTTCGATAGTACACAAACGACCATAGTGGGTGTAGTGAACGTCACGAACCTCGAAACCTGCACGTTCACGAGAAAGACCACCAGGCCCAAGGGCTGACAGACGACGCTTGTGCGTGATCTCTGCCAGTGGATTGGTTTGGTCCATGAACTGTGAAAGCTGGTTGGTACCGAAGAACGAGTTGATAACTGATGACAGGGTACGCGCGTTGATCAGGTCGGTTGGTGTGAACACCTCGTTGTCACGAATGTTCATACGCTCGCGGATGGTACGTGCCATACGCGCCAAACCAACACCAAACTGGGCATACAGCTGCTCACCCACAGTACGTACACGACGGTTTGACAAGTGATCGATATCATCCACCTCAGCTTTTGAGTTGATTAATTTGATCAGGTACTTAACAATCGCAATGATGTCCTGCTTAGTTAACACTTTAGTTTCCTCGCTGGTTGTAAGCTTCAGCTTACGGTTGATGCGGTAGCGGCCCACATCACCCAAATCGTACCTCTTATCAGAGAAGAACAAACGGTCGATGATACCACGTGCAGTTTCCTCATCAGGTGGTTCGGCGTTACGTAATTGACGGTAGATGTGCTCAACCGCCTCTTTCTCCGAGTTTGAAGTATCTTTCTGTAAAGTATTGTATATAATAGTATAATCACCGCTGGTAGACGCATCTTCCTTGTTCAGGATGATGGTTTTAACACCGGCGTCAATGATCATATCAATATGATCATCTTCCAGCACGGTTTCACGCTCCAGGATTATCTCGTTACGGTCGATAGAAACAACTTCGCCGGTATCCTCGTCTACAAAGTCCTCAACCCATTTCTTAAGCACCCTTGCAGCAAGCTTGCGGCCGATGAATTTCTTCAGGCCTGATTTGCTAACTTTCACCTCGTCGGCCAATTCAAACAGCTCCAATATATCTTTATCAGAGTCGTAACCAATTGCACGCAATAAGGTAGTAACCGGGAACTTTTTCTTACGGTCGATGTACGCATACATCACGTTGTTAACGTCTGTAGCAAACTCAATCCATGAACCTTTGAAAGGTATTACACGGGCCGAGTAAAGCTTGGTACCATTGGTGTGACGGCTCTGGCCAAAAAACACACCTGGCGAACGGTGCAGCTGTGACACGATCACACGCTCAGCGCCGTTTATCACAAATGTACCTTTCGGTGTCATGTAGGGAATAGTTCCCAGGTACACGTCCTGTACAATAGTTTCAAAATCTTCATGCTCTTCATCATTACATGAAAGGCGAAGCTTGGCTTTTAAAGGCACACTGTAAGTTAATCCGCGCTCAATACATTCCTGTATATCATAACGTGGCGGATCAATAAAGTAATCAAGAAACTCTAATACGAAGATGTTTCTTGAATCGGAGATAGGAAAGTTTTCAGCAAACACCTTAAACAACCCTTCTTTGTAACGGTTGTCTGAGGTAGTTTCCAACTGGAAAAATTCCTGGAAAGATTGCAATTGCACATCAAGAAAATCGGGATAATCCAATACCTTTCTGCTGGTTGCAAAATTTACTCTTTGATTAATTTTGTTTGCCAAGGGAATAAAATTTTTAGTTTATTAATAAACTGTGTAGCGTTTTTCGGTAGATGTTGATATCCAGAATATTACTAAAAATCACTAAAAAGTAATAACTGAACTATATAAACAGCAATAGACCCCGACCAAAAAGGTCGGAGTCTGATGCCATTTTATTATGGGTTAGCTTATTTAACCTCAACTACTGCTCCGGCTTCTTCCAGTTGTTTTTTCAAAGATTCAGCTTCTTCTTTAGTTACACCAGTTTTAACTTCTTTAGGTGCACCGTCAACTAAGTCTTTAGCTTCTTTCAAGCCAAGGCCGGTTAAGTCTTTTACTAATTTAACAACTGCTAATTTAGCGCCGCCTGCTTCTTTCAGGATAACGTCAAATGCAGTTTGAGCTGCAGCTTCTGCAGGAGCGTCATCGCCACCACCAGCAGCAGGAGCAGCAACAGCAACAGCTGCAGCAGCAGGCTCAATGCCATACTCGTCTTTTAAGATCTGAGCTAATTCGTTAACTTCTTTTACTGTTAAGTTTACTAACTGTTCAGCAAATGCTTTTAAATCCGCCATTTTATTTTAAATTTTTACTTTTAATACTTTTTGTTTGTTTAATGTCCGTGCTTTACTAAGGTGCCGGATTAACCTCTTTCCTGTAATGTTTTTACTACGCCCGCAAGAATGTTTCCGCCTGATTGCAGTGCAGATACAACGTTCTTGGCTGGTGACTGCAATAGACCGATGATCTCGCCAATCAATTGTTCCTTCGATTTCAATGCAATCAAAGTATCGATCTGGTTATCACCAATAAATATCGCAGAGTCAATGTAAGCTGCTTTTAATACGGGCTTATCACCTTTTTTCCTTAACTGTTTGATCAGCTTTGCCGGAGCAGTTGCCGATTTCGAGAAAAGGATCGATGAAGAACCTTTAAGCACACCGTACATTGATGTAAAATCGCCGCCTGTAGCTTCCATAGCTTTTTGTATCAAGCTGTTTTTTGCTACTTTCATCTCAATGTCGCTTTCGAAACATTTACGACGGATGTCATTTACTTTTGCAACTGTCAAATTTGAAGTGTCGGTAATGTAGAAATTACCATACTCTTTCATCTGTTCAGTAAGGGCGATTACTAATTCGTGTTTTTCTTCTTTAGTCATGATTTAGATCCCCGCTACTGTTTTAGTTTCAACTTCAATTCCAGGCGACATGGTTGAAGAGACATGGATGCTCTTAAAATATGTTCCTTTTGCTGCTGACGGCTTTAATTTTGAAATGGTTTGCAATACTTCCAAAGCATTTTCATAAATTTTATCAGCAGGGAAAGATACTTTTCCTATTGAGGCATGAATGATACCGGTTTTGTCAACCTTGAAGTCGATTTTACCACCTTTAACCTCGGTTACAGCTTTGCCAACTTCGGCAGTTACCGTACCCGATTTAGGGTTTGGCATAAGGTTACGCGGGCCTAAAATACGACCCAAACGACCTACCTTCGCCATAACGCTAGGCATAGTGATAATAATATCAACATCAGTCCATCCGCCTTCAATTTTGGCGATATAATCGTCCAAACCTACGTAATCCGCACCTGCATCTTTAGCCTCTTGTTCCTTATCAGGAGTACAAAGCACCAATACACGTACAGTTTTACCGGTTCCATGAGGTAAGGTTGCAATACCACGTACCATTTGATTGGCTTTACGCGGATCTACACCTAAACGAACATCAATATCAACAGATGAATCAAATTTGGTAGTAGTAATATCTTTTACCAAAGCTGTTGCATCCTGTAAAGAATACGCTTTATTTGCCTCAATTTTGGAGAGTGCCACTTTTTGATTTTTTGTTAATCTAGCCACTGTCTTAAACTGATTTGTATAAGTTAATTAATTTAAATTCGGAAGTCGGAAGTTCGATTTCGGAATTCCTTCCGCATTCAACATTCCGCATTTCGAATTTGATTAGTTCCAGGGAGCCGTACCTGATACGGTGATTCCCATACTGCGAGCCGTTCCGGCTACCATTTTCATGGCTGATTCTACTGTGAATGCATTCAAATCAGTCATTTTATCCTTGGCTATCGCCTCAACCTGGGTCCAGTTTACACTGCCAACCTTTTTACGGTTAGGCTCTGCCGAACCACTCTTTAAACCGGTTGCTTCCAGTAGCTGGATTGCAACAGGTGGAGTTTTGATGATAAAATCAAATGACTTGTCAACATAAACAGTAATAACTACCGGCAGCACTTTACCAGGTTTATCCTGGGTACGTGCATTGAACTGCTTGCAAAACTCCATGATATTCACACCTTTTGCACCCAATGCAGGGCCAATTGGAGGTGATGGATTTGCAGCGCCGCCCTTTACCTGCAGCTTTACCATCGCACCGACTTCTTTTGCCATTTTTACTTGTTTAAATTATAACTCAATGTTAGTAAGTGGAAGCTAAGTAACATTTAAGCTTGTTAATTAGTGATTTATTGAATTAGCGAATTAGTGATTGTTGTGTTCAATAAATGCTTAATTATATTTTCGGATTAGAGCGGACTGGTCAATCACTAATTCACTAATTCAGTCCTTCACTAATTATTCCTTCTCTACCTGCATGTAATTCAATTCAAGCGGCGTACGGCGCCCGAATATCTTTACCATTACCTTCAGCTTTTTCTTTTCTTCGTTTATCTCTTCTATCACACCGCTGAAGCCGTTGAAAGGCCCATCCATTACTTTTACGCCTTCGCCTACATAGTATGGTACGTTCATTGTCTCGCCCTGGCTGCTCATTTCGTCAACCTTGCCTAAAATGCGGTTAACTTCACCCTGGCGAAGCGGAATCGCGTTTCCAGCTTTATCGCCCAAAAAGCCAATAACGCTGTTTATATTTTTGATGATGTGTTCAATCTCCGCATCAAGCTGCGCTTCCATCAACACATAGCCCGGATAAAAATTGCGCTCTTTGGCAATCTTCTTTCCATCCCGCATCTGGTAGTATTTTTCCATAGGGATCAATACCTGCGGAACAAGGTGCGAAATGCCTAAACGGTTAATTTCTGCATCGATATATTGCTTTACCTTTTTTTCTTTGCCGCTTATAGCCCTAACCACATACCATTTTAACTGATCACTCATTACTGTAAAAATTAAATTAGGTTAGTGAGGTATAAAACTGTTGCAGCAAAAAGCGCGAGCTTTGGTCCATCAATAATATTAGTAATGCGATTATAATCGACGCGATCAATACCAAAATAGAGCTGTTTTGCAGCTCTCTCCAGGTTGGCCAGGTTACTTTTTCGGCAAGCTCTACGTACGATTCTTTAATATACTGAGATACTTTCGACATCTTTTTCGTTTACAGTGTAATGCACGGGAACAAGGATTCGAACCCTGATCAAAGGTTTTGGAGACCTCTATTCTACCATTGAACTATTCCCGTTTGTAATTTAAATTCCTTCGCGGAATTTTGTGTTGGCTTTTTTATTAACAAAGTACTTAGCTGTTTCCAGCTAAGTACTTTGCGTAAATTAACCTTCCTTTATACCCTTCAATGAGGGCCAGGGGGCTTATTTTAAAATTTCAGTTACCTGACCGGCACCTACTGTACGACCACCTTCACGGATAGCGAAACGTAAGCCTTTTTCCATTGCGATAGCGTTGATCAGCTTTACAGTGATGGTAACGTTATCACCAGGCATAACCATTTCTACTCCTGGCTCCAGTGAAATCTCACCGGTAACGTCAGTGGTACGGAAATAGAATTGCGGACGGTATTTGTTGAAGAATGGAGTGTGACGGCCACCTTCTGCTTTTGATAATACGTAAACTTCTGCTTTGAAATCGGTGTGAGGAGTTACTGAACCTGGT
>JBEHXM010000192.1:0-6376 GCA_048498695.1 Bacteroidota bacterium | reverse complement strand
CAGGTGTTGGTAACGCCATCGATTAAAATGCTGTTGCGACTTTCCACCGCCGCAGCCACCCTTTCCCTGAACCATTGCTCGTTTATTTCGGCAGCTTCGTCCCATTCCAGCAGGCGTAAGGCTACCCGCGATTGGTCATTGTAAAAGCCATAAGCCAGGAAGGCGCCTTTGGCATCAATCAGCTTAACAACATCACCATTTTCAGGCTTGCCCTTTACCTTTTCAATAGCGCCCGAAAATACCCAGGGATGGCGGTGAAGAACAGCCTTTTCCTTACCTGTCTTTAGTACAACCTCAGTCATCCGGCAAAGGTAGGGAAAATTATT
Organism: Bacteroidota bacterium; assembly: GCA_048498695.1. GTDB lineage: Bacteria > Bacteroidota > Bacteroidia > Sphingobacteriales > Sphingobacteriaceae > Mucilaginibacter. The sequence goes on along the minus strand of JBEHXM010000192.1, from coordinate 6,050 downwards.
GCCCTGGTTTATATCTGCAAAGAAGACGCATCATCTACTTAATATAACAGTTACGAACTGACAGCAACCTGACAAGGCCACAATTGCGGCAACATGCCTTATTAGAAAAGATAAAGCACGCCGATATGATTATTTTTCTTATTTAGTTGAAAATAACCACGGTTGGTTGTTTCGGCATTGGTAAGGTAATTAAAAAACGCTTCAAAATGCTGATGAATCTGCACACCGGCCTTTAACATGGCCCTGGTATCAAAACTAATAAAATCGTAATCATTTTTAACCGGGAAGTAGTCATTAGGGTTTTGGGGCCCGTAATACACATTATTATAAGCAGAGTACGCAATACTTAGACCTGCGCCTCCATAGATTTTAAGGTTTTCGGCATTATAAAAATTATACAGCACCTCCGGGTTGAATGCCAAATCCGTGGCGTTAAACGATGCCCTTACAGGTATTTGGGGCTCTGAACCGTTGTTATAATTATCTTTATATTTAGCCAGTGCGGCGGATATTTCAAAACGTAACATTACTCTTTGGTAATCGGGATCGGTATAAATATTTATGCCACCCGAAAAAACCGGCAAATTTGAAGTTTGGGTTCTGCCCCCGCTAATATAATAGGGTGAGGAATTGGACGTTTCGTTGGTTTCGGCATTAATACCAACAGCTGCAAAAAAACGAAAGCTTTTCTTTCCGTTATCCTGCTGGGCTATACCGGTAAATGGCGCCAGGAATAACAATAAACATATCCCGGTTGTATATTTCATATAGTTAGATTCATTTAAAATTTATTGAACGCCTTTATTAATTTGTTTTACCACCTGGTTAATATAATACTCCCTGTAGCCTGCTTGCTCAATGTCCTTTTGCAGCGATTCAGTTAATACATTATACTTATTCGCAAATCCAAACAGCTGTTTGGCATATGTATCCTCATTTACTGTTCGTCCATGCGTGTGGTCTACCCGGGAAACATCATAATATAAGCGGTAGACCAGTTCCTGGGGTATAAAAGCCGGTTGCTCGCTTATATAATATCTTGTTTTTATATTATCTGTATATGAGTATAGCATCAGGTTCTTCCCTTTTTGAAGCACCTTTAAAAATACGGTAGCTAACCTGTATGATGTATCCCTATTCAATGACACGCTAACATCACTAATTCTGTCCATCGAAATTTTGCCGGTATACTTTATATAACCAATCTTTTTATCTACAGCAAAAGCATTGATATCATCCGTTGTAAGTTCTTTAACAACAGCATCTTTGGCTGTTTTAAACTTGATTTTTTCGGGATTCGATTCCCAGCCACGGTAATCAACCAGGCCGCGGGTCGTATCCCCTTTGCTATCAACAATATATCCGGATTTGTAGTTGCTTTGTGCTAAAGAAAATAAAGGGCACAAAAGCAAAAAAGCGATAAAGGTCTTATACATTCTGAGAATTAGGTTTAATCAGCCCTAATATAAGAATATCTTATTGATTAAAATATCGTTATCTGAATAAAATTACTGTTAGCAGGACGTTTTCTATATAAATGCCTGTATATATAAAACAAGATCTTGATATTTTAGTCCTTCATTACCCCAATATAATAATTAAAGGTATCCACATCGATATTATCCTTATTGACGCCTTCAATTTCAACCGGTTTAAAGCGGTTTGTAGGCGTAATAAACTGGTACTCTCCGCCTTTGACTTTAACCCTGACAGGCATATTGAAATTCTTAGCATCAGCTATCCAGCGCACGTAAAGCTTGCCGCCGGTTTGCATAAAATTTAATATCGGGACGCCGCGGTAATTAAGATATTGGTCGAATACAGGCGAAAGGTTTTTACCTGATTCTTTATTGATATAGCCAACGATATCATCATAGTCCACTGTCTTGTGGTAGAAGGTCTTATTAAGACCGCGCAGTATACTGCGCCATTTCTCGTCATCGTTAATAATAGTACGTACCATATTAAGCATGTTGCCGCCTTTATAATACATATCGCCGGAACCTTCCCTATTTACATTGTACGGACCATGAATAGGCCTGTCGTTAACAATGGCGAAGCGGGTGCCATGAACATATTCCTGCCCGGCTTGTTTGCCGTAACGCTGCTCGATAAACAGCGATTCGGAATAGTTGGTAAAGCTTTCGTGCACCCACATATCGGCCAAATCCTTCGAGGTGATGTTATTGCCAAACCATTCATGACCGCTCTCATGCACTACGATAAAATCCCACTTCAAACCCCAGCCAGTACCGGAAAGATCGCGACCCAGGTAGCCATTGCGGTAATGGTTACCATAAGCAACGCCGCTCTGGTGCTCCATACCCAGGTGCGGTGCTTCAATCAGCTTATAACCATCCTCGTAAAACGGATAAGGGCCAAACCAATGTTCAAAGGCCTTTATCATGTCCTTAACATTATCGCCGAATTGTTTGGTGGCTTTTTCAACATTATAGCTTAGCACCCAATAATCAAGGGTCAGCTTTCCCTTTTCGCCCTGGTAGGTATCGCTTATATGTGAGTATTTGCCAATGTTGGCCTCAATATCGTAATTATTGATAGGGTTAGCCACAAACCAGTCGAAGCGGGTATAGCCGTTTTTTAAATCGGTTACCTTGCGCAGGCGACCATTGGAAGCATCCGTTAAACCTTTAGGCACGCTGATGCTGATCAAGGCGCTGTCAACCTCGTCGGCCTGGTGATCTTTATTTGGCCACCAAATACTGGCGCCAATGCCCTGGCAAGCGGTTGCCACCCACGGATTGCCGAGCGAGTCTTTTGCGAAAACAATACCGCCATCCCACGGTGCACGTTTGGCCACAGTAGGGTTTCCTGAATAAAACACGGTAAACTCATCCTTGCTGCCTTTGGAGATGGTATTCGGAAAGGTTACGAATACCGCATTAAACTCGCGGGTATAAGGCAGCTCTTTGCCTTTGTATACCACCTTTTCCACCTTCAGGTTCGAAAAGAGGTCAAATTGCAGTTTAGTAAAATCCTGCGTTGCGGTAAATTTAAATAAGTTGCTGCCGCTGATAAATTTGTTATCGATATCGAATTTCACATCCAGGTGATAATAGTTGATATCGTAACAAGTACGAAGCGGAGTCAAGTTTCCGCGCAATGAGTCCGCCCTGGTAAATTTTTCGCGGTTTGTACCGAGCTGTGCATTAGCGCTGAAGGAAATTAATCCAAGAGCGCAGATAATTAATAGTTTGTTCAGTTTCATTTATGTATGAGTTGTGGCTGGCTGTGGAGACACAGCCAGTGGTTTAATTTATTGTCCTATTTTCAAAAACAATCTTCTAATCAATAAATCGGTGAAATCATTCTCAAATCGGTGAAATATCAAAATAAAATTACTCTCCCAACACCGTCACTTTTATGTTCGATTTATTTTGCGCATCGTGATAGATGCGAATAGTCGATTTCTGAAAATCTGAATCCTTCGCTTGTGTTATGTCCACAAACTTTTGCGGGTTCCTGTCGGCCAGCGGGAACCATGAGCTTTGTACCTGTATCATAATGCGGTGACCTTTCCTGAAAGTATGGCCAACATCCGGCAGGTTATATTTTACTTCGGTTACTTTGCCCGGCACAAACGGCTCAGGTTTCTCAAATGAATTACGGTATTTGCCCCTGAAAATCTCGCCACGCACCAGCATCTGGTATCCGGCCATGGTTACATTTTTTGGATTGGGTGTTGGATTTGGATAATTATCCGGGAAAACATCTATCAGCTTTACCACATAATCAGCATCCGTCGTGCTGATGGAAGTCATCAAATCTGCAACTACCGGTCCGGTCAATGTAATATCGCTGCTGAGTGTATCTGTTTGGAAAACCTTAACATCAGGGCGGCGGCTTGCAAATCGCTGGTCATCCAGCATGTATTCACGGGTGCGGCCGCGTTTGCCTACGCCATCCTGGTAAGGCACCGGTGCAGCAGGGTCGCTTACGTACTCATCATAGCCTTCACCCGTCTTAGGCGCCTCGAACGAAAGCTTGCCATCGGCGTGCAGGTACATAGTTTTAACGGTTGAATTTTCAGGCGGCCATTTGCTGAATTTTTCCCAATGGTTGCTGCCGCTGATGTATATGGCTGCCTCCGGAAGATTCATTTCGCCTTCGTCTTTCAGGTAATATTTAAAGAAGGGCAATTCCAAATTCTCACGGAACCACTGGCTGGTGTTCGAGCCAAAATCCTGGTCGCCAAAGTGCTGGATATCTCTTGCTTCCCAGCCGCCATGGTACCACGGACCCATCACAAGCATATTTTTATGGCTTTGCGGATTTTGTTTTTCAAGCGCCTCGTAGACATGCAATGCGCCAAAGCAGTCCTCCGCATCAAAAAATCCACCAACGGTCATCGTGGCCGGAGTTATATTTTTAAGGTGCGGACGGATATTCATATCCTGCCAAAATTTATCATAGTTCGGATGCGCCATCATATCGTTCCAAAACTTAACCGAATCACCGAAATAGCGTTTCTTGTAATTTGGCAAGGCGCCCATCTTCAGGTAAAACTCGTAGTTATCCGTATATTTAAATTTGATGCCGGTTTTAAACTGAGCCGGTGTAATGGGCTTTGGTCTTGGAACTCCGAAACTGGTAATAAACGAAAAAGCATCCATCACAAACAATGCACCATTATGGTGAAAGTCATCGCCGATAAACCAATCTGTGACCGGGGCTTGGGGCGATACTGCTTTTAATGCAGGGTGAGCATTCGGCAAAGTCGCAGTTGAATAAAAGCCGGGATAAGAAATTCCTTCCACACCCACTTTGCCATTATTGTTCGGGATATTTTTTATTAGCCAGTCAATAGTATCATAGGTATCTGAGCTCTCATCAACCTGCTGGCCTTTTTTATTATCGATATCCGGGCGAACATCTATAAAATCACCCTCACTCATCCATTTACCGCGCACATCCTGGTAAACGAATATGAAACCTTCCTTTTCCAGCAAAGAATTTTGGCCGAGGGTTCTGCGGTAGTTATTTTCACCATAAGGCGACACGGTATAAGGCGTGCGCGTCATCAGGAATGGATATTTTTTCGACTGGTCTTTCGGCACATATATCGAAGTGAACAGTTTTTTACCATCGCGCATAGGGATATACTTTTCCATTTTGGTGTAATGTTCCCTGATGTAGCCTGTGTCTGGAGCTGTTTGTGCGTAGGCGAAAGCGCATAAAAGCACAAATCCGGTTAAGGTGAGCAGTTTTTTCATCTGGATGTTTGAGTCAGTTAATAGAAGCTAATTTAGCAACATAATTGATAATTAGCCATTAATGTCAATAGTGTTACAAAAACAGGGTAAAGTAGCTGTATAAAGGGCTAAAATATAAGTAAATAATAGTCCAATAGACACTTATTAAAAAAATTTAAAAAGTATTTGATTTTAAGAAATAACTTTATTAAGTTTGTATAGATAATGCACTGCATACTTAAAAGAGAACTTTATATCAGCCTTATGTCGGTAAGGGGAATTATAGTTAAATTGGTTTGAAAAATCCTCGCCCAGGCGGGGATTTTCTTTGTAGTGACTTTTCAAACGATTACCAAAACACACAACCCAACCTAAAAAATGGCGCGATTAAATTTATTAGAAGAAACACGTTATGAAAAACTGCCGGTAACGGTGTACGAAGATCAACAGCAAGCATCCGTTGCTGTAGCACAGCGAATTGCGAAGCTCATCAAGGATAAATCGGCAGCCGGTGAGCAAACGGTGCTCGGCCTGGCTACCGGTGTTACGCCCATCGGTGTGTATGCTGAATTGGTTAGACTACACCGCGAAGAAGGCCTATCCTTTAAAAACGTGATCACTTTCAACCTGGACGAGTATTATCCGATGCAGCCCAATGCGGCTCAAAGCTATGTGACCTTTATGAATGAGAATTTGTTCAGTCATGTAGATATCGATCAAAACAATGTCCACATCCCTGATGGTACTTTGGACCAGGATGCCGTTGCTGCCTTTTGTTTGGATTATGAGAAAAAGATAACAGCCCTTGGCGGGCTGGATCTACAAATACTGGGTATC
>JBEHXM010000191.1:0-6398 GCA_048498695.1 Bacteroidota bacterium | reverse complement strand
ATTAAAGTGAGTGTAAAGGATGCGATAGATAAATACAGGAAGCGGGCTTGTAAGTTGTGTGAATAGAAATGGGTGGATGGTTGGCAGATGCGGTGGGCCGGGCCTGGTGCGGGGTAGCGAATAAGGGGCTGTGGCCTAACCAATGCTCCTCTCCTTTTTATCATTTACTGTTTCTTGAGACTGCCGTGTACCTTAGCTAAGATGCAGATGGTGTAACCAGCTACAGGCTGAAGGAAGAACATGTCGATGAATTCTGCGGTATGTGCGAGGGGGGGATAAAGGGATGGTGACTGAGGGAACAGATGCGTTATTGATTGTTTTGTTTATCGCTCCCATACCACGCTTAGAACGGTGTTATAACGTGGTGTGATGACGCAGTATTCAAACATATTGGAGTCTTTATCGTATTTGCCTAATTCAAACCAGGTTGATTTAAAAATTTGTTGTGCCGCATCTTCTTTGCGGTATATCCTGTTTTTTGTGTAATATTCGTCGGCAACTGAATCTGGGGGGACAGGGAGGTTATTTCTGTCCGGTATCCAATAACGCATCTCGGGTGATTTTTTCCAGTATTCAACTTTGCCGTCCTTGCTGAGGAAAGCAACGATTGGGTGATTGCCAACCTCCACATAACGATACACAGTTGATGTGATACTGGTATTGAATCTTTCAGACAGTTCCCTGATCAGATCAGGCGAAAATTTCTTCCTCTCGCATGCTTCGCGGAATAAAGCTTCCGGCATGAGAAGTTCTGTTGCAAATTCATTGGCCTCCTTTTCCTGGATACCGTGTTTGTATGCCTAAAGCGTTGAATAGTCATCGGAAAATGTAGCCTCCCTTCCACTATGCAGGACTATATGCCCGAGTTCGTGTGCCAGCACAAGGCGTTTTTTTTTTGCGGGTATTCAATATTGGCGTTTATAGATACGATTGACCGGCCATTTTTCATCACCATCCTGCCGTCGCAATTGTCGAGCGGTACTTCCTTAACGATACCATTAAAGAAAATGATCAGGTCCGTCAACGAAATATCTGCAGGATTGCCTATGCTGCAATAGTCGAATAACTCCCTGACCTTTAAAACATGCGGGGGCGTCATTTTTATCCCCCTGTTCCATTTGCTCTATCAACTCCAGTATTTCTGTCTCGGTTAGTATCTGCCGGAGGTTTTCTTCATCCAGGTTCTCCAGGTTTTTGAACTGGAGGCTTGGTGATTTTTGCTTTAGCAAGGCAAAAACAGATTCCTTTGTACCGGCAGCAGCAACCTGCACCATACCCACTGCCTTCGCATACAAGGCAGACAACTTGTCTTTGTTAACAGCCACCTGTTGTTGGAACAGCAGTTTACGCGCAGTTTGAATGCCCTGTTTTTCCAATTTTTGCGGGTCGTAACCATGTTCTTGTCCTCCTTAATGGCTTTCTTTTCCGGCGGATCTTTACAAGCCGGTCATACAGCGGGATACCATGGTCAGTCACTTTCCAATCACCTGCGCGATAATCCAGATAATGTTCCCGTTCCATCATAAGTGGCTTACAGCGTATGCGCCTTTTACCCATGTCCAGCAAGTGGTGGGTGATAGTATACACGTGATAAATATGCGCTTTGCCAGGCATTAGCCGGGCGTGCGGTCCCGCTTCTACATGATTCGCTGCGTCATTGAATAATGCTGTCAAAAACCAAATAAAAGGAAATGTATTATAATTTGGATTGTTGCTGCCTGATAATTACTGCTTATGTAAATTAGTATAATAGTACACCGTCGCACCAAGAAAAAAAACGGAGTTAATATGATTGGGATAACGCAGTTGTCCCACGTCGATGCTGCAGTTGTTGAATATCTTTACCTTATCACTCCTAATAAAAAATTTCCGCAAAAAATCAGTGTGGACGATTCCGCCGGTAAATGGATTTCCCAAAGGGCCATCCGGGTTGATGCCAAGATAGTAATCCCAGTTTACGCAAGGCAAGTGCACTATATGCGCCAAGTAGTTGCGCGGTACGGTTTCTTCCATACTATACTAATCATATAAGTAAAAGTGTAGGCCGAACCAGGCTATAAATACTGTTTAAACAAATAAAGCTAACCGTGCTGGTCGATCATAACCTTTACTATGTGTCCCGGGTGCTCATCCATGTGCTTTCTGGCAGCCTTATTGGCAAGGGCGAGGGTAGCAAAAAAACCCGGGCCGATATCGCGTTTATTACACTTCAAGTAAAAATCACCCGTTACCGCATCCCTGGTATGAATGAGATTGATATAGGAAGGGCTGTAGACACTGATACTTTTTACGCCATCAGTTTGGTTGTCCTCGTTTGCTTTCGCCATATGATATTTTTATGCGTTAAAAAAAGAGTTTATTAAAAGGTACCGCCACATTGAAGCCAACAACTTTACGCTGCCACGTCGAGTGACCGCTGCCACCAACATCACGCCAGTCATTCAGCTGCAGGAAGATCTCGAAATTCAATTTTGATTTTTGATCATCACTGTTGACAAACCGGAATAGCAGGCCCAGCCTTCCATTGTAAACCGGTGTTGTAAACTTTCCAAAAGTGCCGGTTAAGCCGGCGCTGATGCCGATAAAATTTGTTTTGGATAGCACAATAATGGTTTGCAATGCAGCAGTGTGCAGCCAGTCAGTTTGTTTATTCTTCCCGGAAATATCCCGCACTTTTTGGTTCTTATCAAACCGGTAAACAGTGTCATTATTAACCACCTGGTAATACTTGTCAACATCCATTTCATTGAGGTGTGTATAGTTCAGGTCATTGGCAATCGTATATGATCCCGTGAAATAAAATGACGCCGGCCCGCTCTGTTCCTTTGCTGTCACCGGGTTCTTCTGCGAAAGATAATTGAATCCGATGATGAGGCCAACGTTGTTGAAGGTTAGGTCCGCAATCCGGTCATTAAAGCTAAGCGCGTTGTCGTAAGTTTTCAAACCTTGTCTGGTATAAGTCAGGCCGCCGGAAAGCCAGGTAAAGTGAAAACGTTGCCATGCACTATTATTCAGTTCAAGCGTATCAATAATTGTTTTAAGGCTGTCTTCAAACTGGCGTGTTAATACGGTGTCAAAAAACCGAGCCGTATACATTCCGTCATTTTCATTGAGGCCGTAAGATTTTACTTTCACAAGTGCAGCGCCCAGGTCATTTTTTAATTTTAATATCCGCGCCGCAACCGAATCAACCTGCCGGACCCATGTAGGCTGTGAAAGCACATCGTTAAGCTGCGTTTTCAGCGCGTTATAGGCAGCAAGATCGGTGTCATATGTCACCCGATACTTGTAAGCAAAATTATTTTTGAATTCCCTTATCTTGAGTATTTTCTTTTCGTTCGCATTTTGCGCGTCATTCGCGTCAAAGGATATCACCGCCCGTTTTCTTTGCAGAAAGCTGATATTGGTATAGAAGGTCGTATTGGAGGTTACGTCTTTTCCGGAAATAACATTAGCTATATTATTTGAAAAATCAGCACTAAACCCTGCATTATAGATGGTTTTATAGGTACGCTTGGACAGGTTGCCATTTAAACGTGTTGAATTGGTAGTCGGTGTCAATGTAACAGAATTACCATCTGGCAAACCGGATCTACCTGCAACCACGTAGGAAAAATAACGGCCGATAAAATCATTAAAATAATTATCCGGCATCGCTTTAAGTCCGCCGGCACCGTTACTAAAACCGCTCTGGATTTTATAGTACCTGTCCAACAATGTATCCGTGTAATCAAGCACATCGCCGACTATTTTGCCGGCTGTTGATGTTTTGGCATTTAGTGTGTCATATACGGGCACCTGGCTTTGCGCAAACCGAGAGCTGAGCAGCAACATACAGGTAAAAATCAGTCGGTTCATAAACAACAAAAAGGTTTTGGTCAGTTTTTACAAGTTGTAAAAAATATTTTAGAAAAGCAAGTCTTTTGCAACATTTAGTTTTTAGCCAGCTGAACAATCTCAATACAGTTGTCGTCATGGATATACCGCTCCGCGGTTTGTTGTACGGAAGCGCCATTGACTTTCGCAAGCCTCGTCTTGAGCCCCAGCATCACAGCAGGGGGTTCATTGTTTTGCAGGACCAAGCTGAGGTAGGTAGACCATTGCCGTTAGCCCGCAACTCGGACTCATTGGAGTACCCAGCGGCAATACTTGCGCATACGCTTTTACTGCCAGCATTCGGTTATAACAATAATTTTTTTATGTATGCCCTACAGACAACCGGCAAAGGCAAGTGTACTGTATAGAGTTTATATTTCGGAAAATTACGGTAGCAATTGAAAGACTTCATTCAAAGTGTAGTCAACAGCCTTCCGGATAACCTCGTTCCTGGCCCCCGTAAATTGGGTACTGATGAAGCTGCCTTTAATAGCCGGATGCCTGATGATGACAATTTTGTTTTCTTCATTCAGGGAGTTTTGCCTAGCCCAGGACAGCGCATTTTTGAAGAAATATCAAAAAGACACCACCCTAAAGATCACCAATCAATACTGGAAGGTCTTCAAGTTTCTCGACAGTTCCTACGCTTTCAGGAATGATGGCAAAAAACATAGACCTGTTATGGCTGTGAACCCGCAGACCTTTGATTCGAAGAAAGCGTGAATATACTTTTGGGATATATGCAATTGAAGACACGTAAGGCTTATGGAGAGTGAGATGAAAAAGTTGGGTGCGAATATTGAGTTTTCTTATTCCTCAGGCAACTATTTTAGCACAATACAGAAAAGATGAGATCGATTTTTAGGAAAGGAAATATTTGATATGCAGGAAAGAATTATTGTCTAAATGGAAAAGGTGATGCTGCGTACACAAATCAATTTGCATCCATTGCAAAAATATTATTTAGCCATACTGATAAAAAGTTCCTTTTAATTTCCTGTAATAAAAAACTTGTAAGCATGTATACATTCATGGCAGCTTTTGATAATGCGATGTAGCCTCTACATTATGGGGTACGTATGTAAGTACTTACAAACTTTGTTTTTTTAGCACTGGATTTATTGGTTTATAGCATAAGAAATATTCTGCTGAGTATGAGCCGATATAAAAAACCAGTCTTTTGGTACACGTAAACTATAGTTCAAAAAATTCCGTCATTGCAAAATCTGGCATAGCATTTCACATAAATGCACGCAACAGATGGTTAGAACAAATAGTAATACAAACAGTGATAGTAAACTGGAAACTGGAAGTACGGCTATCGCCCCCAATACCTATCCATAATACCAAATAGAGCAGCGATTTATTCTATCTCTAATTCAAGTTGTTCAGTAATTCTCCCTCTATCGGCACTTTGTGAAAACGGTGGTCGTCTTGCCTTCTGAACCGAAACTAATCCAGGTAATGCCTTTAAAACCCAGTTCGAGTAAGCAGTCGCTTTTTCATTACTGATGTCTTTTGTGCCATTCTTTACTTGAAAATCAGGATTAAAATAGTAATTACTGAGACCTCTGGCATACCCCAAGTTCAGAATAATTTGACTTGGTTTAAACTCTAAAACCTTACCGGTAGTATCAACAATGCAAAGAACACTGAATGTAATGCTCTTTATACCATCATTGCGGTATTTCAGTGAATCCGGCAGATTTAATTTTGTCGGATAATGGATATTAAAACCATCAAAGATATGGTCAGCCCAATTTGCAACAACTTGTGCTTTCGCCAACATCGGTATTGCAACGATTAAATAAATCAAAATTGCATTCCGTATTTTCATAACGTATTTTTTAATGAGCTATACCCATACTTAAGTAAGCAGTAAGCTTGTATAGATAATTAAGATAATTAAATATTAGTTTACCTCCATTGTCTACATTAACACCCAATTTATACCCGTTGGGTCCAGTCAGTGTAGGATTGGCTCCGATCATAAAATTATTAACAATATTTTGGTAATCTGAAACCTTATAGAAAGCCATAAAGCCCGCCATCTGTATGAAAGCAACAATCAAACAGGCAAAAGTGCGCGGCTTGAAATGTATGATTTTGTGTCTGGGGTGGATCTGCTTATGTTAAAGATTGGAAAGGTAATACTGCTTACCTGATCGCAGAAACGGCCGCGAATGGAACAAAGTATGTTAAGACAAAACCAGGCGGCACCAAGACAGATAATCTTCTGTTATTAGGTGAGTGTAAATAACGTGTTTTCTACGTCAGACAGGTTAATGACAATTAGAACTTCAGCCAATAAGATTGGTCTGATCGCAATAGCCGTCGGACTGCGCGTAATCTCCGGTAGGGCTGTGCGGCTGGATGCGCCCCCCATTGCACTTTCCTGTGAAGGTTAGTATTCTTCCTTTTGACAAATTCAGACCAGGGCTTTGGCTAATGCCGCCCATTCTTTATCTTGCTCAGCCCCCCATTCGTTATCCCACGGTACGCCGCCACTTCCTTATCCCTGA
>JBEHXM010000190.1:0-6481 GCA_048498695.1 Bacteroidota bacterium | reverse complement strand
AAGCTTTCAGCTTTTGTTCTACGGTTTGTTCCATTAAATAAAATATTTGACGGGGTTTGTATTAATTTCTGTTAAACGGACGGCAAAGTTAGCAAATTTTTTTCTAATTATTTCATACAATAATTGTTGCGTAAATTGCTCACTCTCAAAATGTCCGATATCTGCAATTACGATCTTTCCTTCGGCATCAAAAAACTCATGATACTTGTAATCGGCGGTCACAAAAACATCTGCTCCGGCAGCAATCGCTTGTTTTAATAAAAAACCTCCGGCCCCACCGCAAACTGCTACTCTTTTAACGCTTTTTCCGGTGAGTGCAGTATGCCGAATCACCTTTGCCTGCATTTTTTCTTTCAGCTCGAACAAAAACTCTTCCTCCTCCATCGCTTCATCAAACTCACCGATCATTCCCGAGCCTACCTGCTGGTGCTGGTTGGTCAGTTCATAAAGGTCGTAAGCCACCTCCTCATAAGGATGCGCCAGGAAAAGCGCCATCAGCAGCTTGCTTTCCAGGTTAGCCGGATAAACCGTTTCTATGCGCACCTCGTTCTCATAATGGCGCGTACCCGGTTCGCCCACGTAGGGGTTGGTATCCTCGTCACCTTTGAATGTGCCCGTGCCTTCGGCATTAAAACTGCATTCGCTGTAATTACCGATATTGCCCGCTCCGGCATGGAATAAGGCATTCCGTACCTGCTCGGCCTTTTCAGCGGGCACATAAGTGACCAGCTTTTTCAACAAGCCGTTTTTGGGGGCCAGTATCCGGCAGTTCTCCAGCCCTAACGTTTCACATATACGCTCGTTTACACCATTCATTACATTATCCAGGTTGGTGTGAATAGCGTAAATGGCAATTTGGTTGCGGATGGCTTTCTCTACCACGCGCTCTACATAGGTTTTCCCGTTAAACTTCTTTAAGCCCCTGAAAACTATAGGATGATGCGATATGATCACCTGGCAATCGTTAGCGATGGCTTCATCCACCACCGCCTCGGTGCAATCCAGCGAGATCAAAGCCTGGTTTACCTCCTGCTCAGGATTGCCTACAATTAAACCTGAGTTATCATAATCCTCCTGGTAAGCCAGCGGGGCAAGACTTTCGAGGTAAGCGGTAAGCAGCGATAATTTCATATGAACACGAATTACACTAATTTTTGTTAGCACGAATTACACGAATCCTATTTATATAATTCGTGTAATTCGTATCAATTGGTGAAATTAGTGTATTAATTTTTATTTACCCAAACCACTTTCTGTTCCGATTGATGAGGCTGCGCGATAATATCACCGTAAAGTTCCGGCCGGCGGGCTTTTATGTAGCGGTAGCCCCCCGCGTCAGTTAACTTTTGGGGCGTTAATGTCGCCATAACCATCTCATCATCAAAACTGCGGCACTCAGCTATGATATCACCAAAAGGATCGAGGATCATGGAGCAGCCGTTCTTCAGTTGGTCGGCATCCATGCCGATAGGGTTGGAGAAGATGGCATAAATGGCGTTATCGTACGCTCTTGCCGGCAGCCATTTCATCAGCCAGGCGCGACCTTTTAATCCGTCAAACTCCTGCCGTAAGGTGGTTGGGTCTGCCGCCCGGTTATGCCATAAGGCGGGGTCTACAAATCCTGCACCCGGACGGGTGGAAGGGGTGCACATGGTAACGTGCGGCATAAAGATAATATCCGCACCCAGCAATTTTACCGCCCTTACATTTTCAATAACATTGTTATCATAACAGATCAGGATACTGCATTTCCAGCCAAAGAGATCGAATATCACGTACTCATTTCCCGGTGTCAGGTGCTTATTGATAAAAGGGTGCAGCTTATGATACTTAGCTACCAGGCCGTTCTTATCCACGCAAACCTGGGTTTTGTATAATTTATCATCAGCGTCTTTCTCAAATAAACCTGCCAAAATCACAATGTCAAATTCTTTTGCGATTGCGATCAGCTGTGTTACACTTGGCCCGTCAGGTACAAATTCTGCCACATCCAGCATTTGTTGCTTGGAGAAAGGCATAGCAAAAGTATAACCGGTAATAGAACATTCATGAAAAGCGATAACCTGAGCACCACTTGCTGCTGCCTGTTCAGCCAGCTGTTTGATAATACTCAGGTTATATTTCTTATCGCCGCTACGGTTCTCGAACTGAGCGGTGGCGATCTTCAAATTTTGCATTGACAAATGTATAAGCTTTTATATACGGTCAAGCCATATTTTTAGAAAATTAGCTACTCATTCTGGCAACCTGGTGGCTCTCAAAGGCAACCTTACGATTATAGTCTAATGCAAGGTCTTTATGATTAACAAGGTCCATAATTGAACCGACAAAGCACAGGCCAACAGTAAACAGATATAATAAACCCATACCTACCTGTCCTGTAATAAAGCGCTGCAAGCCTGGCACCACGCATAGGCCAACGATACAGAAAATAAGCATGTCCTGTGGACTTTTCCTTTTGTTGGTATATTGCATATAGAAATATTTCTGCTGATTTTCGGTCAATTCAGCTGTAGCTTGTTGCAGAAAGCCTAATTCTTCGGGTGTTACCCCAGGTAAACCCATATAAGGATTTTGATACATATCCATGGTGATTGGTTTTAATTTGAGTCAAAACTAATATAGAACTAAAATTTCTGAAACACAAAATTGGCAAATAGCAGTAGCTCGTCGGTAAAGTGCGGAGTTTTAACGGTAGTTTTTTAATTAAAATAATTACGTTATGTGTATTTTTAGCGAAAAGCTATTTCATTATGTGTAAACGACTTTGTGTATTATTGTTACTTTTTACATATGCTACTCAAGCTCATAGTCAAACAATTACAGTAAACGAAATTTCAAAGCTTATTGAGCTTCTATCGGATCAAATTAAAAATTATTTAGTCAATAAAAAGCATTTAGCATTTGTGGGTTCTAAGACTGAACATGATGTAATTACATCGACATACATGAATATAAATTGCGATTGCGTTGACCTGATTTTTGTCAGGAAGAATGTAAACAACTCTGCGCATCTATCAATTGAATATGATTTAAAGCCAAATTCGTACGTGGATAATATCCGTAAACAGCTATCAGAAACAGGGTTCAAACTAAAATCGGCCGAAAGTAATAAGGGCAACAAAACTTGGGAATATTACAGTAACTCATATTCTGTTTATATCATTTCATTGGCAACTGAACTTCCTACCATAATCACGTTTGCACATAAATAGCTTAGAGTTATTATACTAGTTTTTGAATTATTAATACGTAAACCCTATGACTAATAATGATCAAAGCCGGTATCCCGAGCCAGTGTGCATGAAATGAGTTGGAAATATTACCCCGAAAGAGCCAGGAGATAGCATGGCCCAAACCACAGCCGGGGCACCAGGTAACGCCCATCGCTTTAAGCGGGCAAAGACTGAAATGCGCCGGGCCTGCCGGATCGGTAAAAGCCAGCGATACCAGGGCCGCTATCCAGAATACGAGTTCAAAGTATTTTGAAAAAAACCGTTTAATCAACCTTGTTTGATTTGTTCACCAGCAATAAAGTTACAGTTAATGCTGATAATACCCCGATAAGCAAAGCCGCAAAAATGCGCGCTGAAAAATCGCCCCAGTTAGTCTTGTTTGCCTCGATATAGTTGATAAATACAATACCTAAAAATACAACGATGATACCACCTATTATCAGGATCTTGAAACTATGTACCAAACCTTCAATAAAATTCATATTACCATGCAATTCTCCGTTGCGATAGCTTCGTACACCAAGATATAAGCCGACCAAAGGAATAAGCACTGAAACAAATTCGATCCCGTGCACCTCTGTCCCGGTAAAATTAAGCCCCATTTTGCGCATAATAAAAAGCCATACGCCGCTTAATAAACCAATGATCAATCCGGGTACAAATGCGTTTTTCATATTGCTGTGAATTTTAGGTGAATAATGGTTATATAAATATACGTGTTATTTAAAAATTACATTCTATATCATAAAAAGTAAATTTCAGCTTTAATTGTTTTTAATATCTACCTGTTTTTAATTGCAATGGTTGTCCCATGCGTTTAAAAAATACCTTTTTGCTATATTTGCAGCAGTTTGAACATCCGTGATATTTTAGAGTGTTACAAAACTGATGAGCGGGTAAAAACGTTGGCGCAAGCGCTTAACGTTGGTAAAGATCCCAGGGTACAGTTGCGTGGTTTAGTCGGTTCGGGAGATGCGGCTGTGGCGGTAGCTTTGTATTTTTTGCAGCACCAGCCTATGATATTTGTGCTCCCCGACAGGGAAGAAGCCGGATATTTCCAGGCCGATCTCGAAAACCTGACCGGGAAAGAAGTATTGCTTTTCCCCTCTTCCTACCGTAAAGCATTTGAATTTACCCAACCCGATAGCAGCAATGTGCTGGCGCGTGCCGAAGTATTGAACGAGCTGAACCATTCGTCCGAATTCGGCAGGCTGATCGTGACCTATCCAGAGGCCTTGGCCGAAAAGGTGATCGACCGTGCTTCACTTGTAAAAAACACACTCGAGATTGCCGTAAGCAATAAGCTCAGTATTGATTTTATCAACGAGTTTTTGATAGAATATGATTTTGACCGGGTTGATTTTGTATATGAACCGGGCCAGTTCTCCATACGCGGTGGTATTGTTGATATCTTCTCGTTCTCACACGATCTGCCTTACCGGGTGGAGTTCTTTGGTGATTTCATCGAGTCGATACGGACCTTTGAGGTGGAAAGTCAGCTATCAGTGGAACAGGTAAAAACCATCACTATTGTACCCAATGTACAGTCAAAATTCCTGACTGAAAATAATATTTCGCTGCTGGAGTATGTAGATAAGGGCTCGCAGCTTTGGATAAAAGATGTGCAGTTCACGCTGGACATTATCAAAAGCGGCTTTAAAAAAGCGGCCGAATTATGGAAGGCGTTGTCATCAGAAGAAAAGCAAAAGAACCCGGACTGGATAGATCCTAAGTTTGGTTTTACCGATGAAAAACTGATCGCTGACCAACTGCATGATTTCCCGGTGGTAGAGTTTGGAAAACAGTTCTTCTACCAGGATGCTAAGGAAATTAATTTTGATATGCGTCCGCAGCCGTCATTCAACAAGGATTTTAGCCTGCTGATCCATAACTTCAAAAATAACGAAGCGGAGAAAATTCAGAATTTTATTCTCACCGATTCGGCCCGCCAGGTGGAGCGTTTGTACGCCATATTGGAGGACCTGGATAAGACAGTGAAATTTACCCCGGTCAGCATTTCGATACGCGAAGGCTTTGTCGACAAGGAACAAAAACTGGCCTGCTATACCGATCACCAGATATTTGACCGCTACTATAAATACAAGCTTAAAAAGGGATACCAACGCTCACAGGCCATCACGCTGAAGGAGCTGCGCGAACTGAAGCCGGGAGATTATGTAACCCATATCGACCACGGCATCGGAAAATATGCCGGTCTGGAAAAGGTAGAAGTGAACGATAAAATGCAGGAAATGATTCGGCTGGTTTATGCCGATAACGACTTGCTGTATGTCAACATCAATTCGCTTAACCGTATCTCCAAATACAGCGGTAAAGAGGGCAGTATACCCAAAATGAATAAACTGGGTACAGATACCTGGGAACGCCTGAAAAAAACCACAAAAAAAAAAGTTAAAGACATAGCCCGCGACCTGATCAAGCTTTACGCGGTCCGGAAGGCGCAAACCGGGAATTCCTTTTCGCCTGACAGCTATTTGCAGACAGAACTGGAAGCCTCCTTTATTTACGAGGACACGCCCGACCAGGAAAAAGCGACTACTGATTTTAAAAAGGATATGGAGTCGCCGCATCCAATGGACCGGCTGATTTGTGGCGATGTGGGCTTTGGTAAAACCGAGGTGGCCGTCCGTGCGGCGTTTAAGGC
Organism: Bacteroidota bacterium; assembly: GCA_048498695.1. Taxonomy (GTDB): domain Bacteria; phylum Bacteroidota; class Bacteroidia; order Sphingobacteriales; family Sphingobacteriaceae; genus Mucilaginibacter. The sequence continues at coordinate 580 of JBEHXM010000190.1, read as the reverse complement.
TGTTGCGGATAGCAAGCAGGTAGCCATTTTGGTGCCAACCACCATCCTGGCCGCACAGCATTATAAAACCTTCTCAGACCGCCTAAAGGGCTTTCCCTGCAATATTGATTATGTGAACCGTTTTAAATCGAGCAAGCAGATCAAGGAGACGCTGGAAAAATTGAAGGAAGGCAAAGTAGATATTATCATAGGTACTCATCGCCTGGTGAGCAAGGATGTAAAGTTTAAGGACCTTGGGCTAATGATCATTGATGAGGAGCAGAAATTTGGCGTATCTACCAAGGAAAAGCTGAAACAAATGCGTGCCAATGTAGATACGCTCACATTGACGGCAACGCCTATTCCGCGTACCCTGCATTTTTCGCTGATGGGCGCCCGAGACCTTTCCATTATATCCACCCCGCCGCCAAACCGGCAGCCGGTGGTTACCGAGCTGCATGTATTTAATGATACACTGATCAAAGAAGCCGTGGAGCATGAAATAGACCGTGGCGGACAGGTATTTTTTATTCATAACCGGGTGGTCGATTTGCCACAATTAGGTGGACTAATCCGTTTCAACCAGCTCGAATTTGTCTGG
>JBEHXM010000189.1:0-6483 GCA_048498695.1 Bacteroidota bacterium | reverse complement strand
ATGAAGGTGCAGCAGATTATGATATGCTGAAGGCCGCCTTATTTAAACGCATACAAAAAGACCCGCAGCAAACCATATATGTAGATCTGCTTACCTGGCAGTTTCTGCAGCAAAAAGATTTTGACCAGGCATTAAACCAAAGCCTTGCCCTCAGCAGGCGCCAGAACGATGATGGTAACAGCATTTTTGATCTGTGCCAAACGCTGATCTCCAATGAAGCTTATGATACCGCTATCCGCGGATATGAGTATATCATCAGCAAAGGAAAAGACAAGCAGTTGTATATCCCGGCTAAAATAGAGCTGATCAATACTAAAAATTTGCTGGTAACGGCAGGAAAATACACACAGGCTGACCTGCTAAGCCTGGAAAAAGATTACCTGGACCTGCTGAATGAATTTGGGGAAACAGGCAGTACTGTTTTTGCCATGCAGCGCCTGGCTAAGCTGGAAGCTTTTAAATTGCACAAAATACCTGAGGCACAAAAGCTGCTGGAGGAAGCCATCGCCATCCCCAACATAAAATTAAACCTGCTGAATGGCTGCAAGCTCGACCTGGGCGATATATATCTGATGAACAAGCAGCCCTGGGAAGCCACGTTGCTATATAGCCAGGTAGAAACCGCTTATCCCAATACCTCTATCGGGCAGGATGCTAAATTCAGGAATGCGAAGCTGGCTTATTATACCGGCGATTTTAACTGGGCCAAAGGACAGCTGGATATACTGAAAGCCGCCACCTCGCAATTGATCGCTAACGATGCCATTAACTTATCCCTGCTGATCACGGACAACCTGGTGGCTGATACCTCGGGCAAAGCTCTAAAAATGTATGCCCGTGCCGATGAGAAAATATTTGAGGAGCAACCTGAAGAAGCGGTGAAGGTATTGGACAGTATTGATGTGAAATATCCCGGCAACAGTTTAAGCGATGATATTTTAATGGCAAAAGCCCGTATTTTGATACAGCAAAAAAGCTACAATGAGGCCATCACACCGCTGAAGAAAATAGTGAGTGACCATCCATTCAATCTCTGGGCCGATGATGCCGTTTTTATGTTGGGCGATATTTATGAAAATCACCTGAACAATAAAGAGCTGGCTAAGACCTTTTATCAAAAGATCATCACTGATTATCCCGGCAGCCTGTGGATCAACGAAGCGCGCAAACGTTTCAGGATATTAAGGGGCGATAAACCGGATGCTTCGTAAGAAGCAGAATCAAGAATCAAGAGTCAAGAACCAAGGGAAAAGTTCAAAAGATAGAAACCGTGTTATCTTGACTCTTGGTTCTTGAATCTTGACTCTAAAAATACCTACTTTTACCGCATGATAGTTTACAACGAAACCTTTATTGTTGACGATACCATTATTGATGAATGGCTAACCTGGATAAAAACCAACCATATACCTGCTATAATGGCTACGGGTGCTTTTGATAGCTACAAAGTATTAACCGTGCTCGATTCGCCCAACGAGGGGATTACTTATTGTTTTCAGTATCACAGCGATGCGATAGAACGATATAGCGATTTCTACTACAAACACATGGATCAACTGCACAAGGCCCATAATGCCCAATTTGAAGAACGTTTTGCATTATTTCACACCCTGATGGAAACGGTGGATGAGTTATAGTCGGAAAGACCGTAAGTCCGCATAAGTCCGTAAGCTATTTTTTCAATTATTTAACACCCAGCAGATCGTCTTTCGGACTTCCCGACTTACGCGGACTTCCCGACTAAGAACGCAGTTCTCTCGGCATTCTTCCATGCAGTAAAAACTGCGCCCATTTTTCATTGCCGTTTTTCCGGGCTGCTTCAGATGCTTTATGCCAGTCGTATGCACAAAGCACCTGTTCTATACTGATCGCATCGCCTTCGGCATGAACGATGGCATATTTGGCATGAGGCGTCATGGATTCCATCGCAAAACGGTGCTCGCCATTACCCAGATAGGCTGGTAAGCCCACACTGCCCGGATTCAATATTATTTTATCATTTGAAAGGTAGATCACCCTGTTCACATGTGAATGCCCGCACAGGATAATACGTTCTTTAATACCGGCTGTTTTACTGATCAGTTCTTCGTCGTTATAAACAAATACCCCGTTTGCCGTTACTTTTTCCAGCAGGTATTCATCATCACTTTGCGGTGTGCCGTGACAAACAAAAAACAGGTCGTCACAGGTGGAAGTCTTTGGCAATTTGCGAAGCCATGATATACTTTCTTCAGACAGATCGGCTTTTACCCTGTCCATTCCATCTTTGGTAAAGTCGCTGTCAACTGCCTGGAGTATTTCCCGGTCGGTGTTCCCACTGATGCAAAGCATTGGATTTTCGCGCATCATTACGGCAACTTTCTCCGGCTCCAACGCCCCAAAGAAATAATCGCCCAGGTTAATGATCTTCTCTATTCCCCGCGATCTGATATCCTTTAAAACAGCCTCAAAAGCCAGGTAGTTACCGTGAATATCTGAAATGATGGCGTATGAGTTCATGATTGATTTTTCAACTAATAACAAAAAAAGAATGCCCCTTGTTCAGGGGCTGTAAAATTTTTAAACTATGTCATTTCGATGAGCAAGCGCGGGCCCGGGTCGGGCGCGAAGAGAAAACTTATACGCTACTTATTCAAACATTGCATGGAGTATAAGTTTTCTCCTCGCTACCCAATGCTCTTACCTCATCAGCTCGTCGAAATGACATTATTGAATAATACTATTGCTTTATTAAATTGTAAAGTTCATCCAGTTTCGGCGACAGCACGATCTCGATGCGCCTGTTCTTTGCCAATGCATCCGGCGTTGTACCGGCATCAACCGGCTGGTACTGGCTCTTGCCGGTAGCGGTCAGCCTGTGCGGATCAACCTTTTGTACTTCGGTTAAATATCTCGTTACCGATGTAGCGCGCAATACACTCAAATCCCAGTTATCCTTAATTTGGCCCAGGTTGATCACCTTTTTGGTATCGGTATGCCCTTCTACGGCTATATTGATCTCTGTTTGCTGATTCAACACGGTAGCCAGTTGCTGTAAAGCTTGTTTTCCACGCTCATCTATCACTATGCTTCCCGAAGGGAACAGGAGCTTATCAGCCAGCGAAACATATACCTTTCCATTTCTTATATCAACCGTCAAACCGCTGTTCTGGAAACCCAGCAATGCCTGCTGCAATTTATCTCTCAGCGCGCTGGTAGCCTCATCGCGTTTCCTTAATGCTTCTTCCACTTCCTTCAGGCGTGCTTCACGTTTCTGCAGGTCGCTTGACAGCTGGCTTACTTTTGACGAGCTGTTACTGTAATTATCATTCAGCTTATTATAGCTGCCGGTGAGTGTTTTATAATTATTTTGCAGTTCGGCCAGTGCACGGTGCAGGTGCATGGTGTCCGCCTGTAAACTGGAAAGCTGTGCTTCCAGGCTGGTAGTCCGGGTTGAAAGCGAATCGCGCTCTGCTACCAATGCCTTGTATTTTTTTGGCGACAGCATAACGCAGGAGTGCAGCGTTAAGCACAAGGTGGCGGCTAATAAACAGTATTTTATTTTCATAACTAAGGGTTTTACAAGGTTAAGCAAGCGCATTTCTTAGAAAAATATTCAGCGGATAAATTTTACTGCATACCATTGCAATGTTTTCAATGGCATCCGGTTTCATTAGTGCCTTATCGCTTAGCTGATGTGAAACTATGAAACTTTTTAGTTTTAACAAGTCAATATTTTCATTATCCGCACTGTACTCCCGCGGAACGGTTTTTAACTGGTCCTGCGTTCTGAAATCACCAAATAATTTTTTAAATTCTGCATCATCGATAATCTTTTTCAGATCGTTGGCATTGTAGTCGATCTCCTGGCGGATCTTCTTTAAATGCTCAGTTTCAGGCATCCAGTAACCACCTGCTATAAATGATCTGCCGGGCTGAATCTGGAAATAGTACTCCACGCCGCCGCCTCTTGAGCCCAGGGTTGGTATGCTGATTCCGAAATTATTTTTGTAGGGTGTTTTATCTATCCTGAACCGGATATCACGATAAATGCGCATTACACATTTTTTTGGATCAAGACTGGTATCTACCTGTGGGTCTGCGAGGTGAATTTGTTTGATCAATTCCCCAGCAAACTCAATTACATTTTCTCGGGCCTGATCATGTTTAGCTTTGTTGGCCTGGAACCATTCGCGGTTATTATTTACAACGAGTTGTTTTAAAAAATCAAATGTTTCCGGGTTGATCTTCATACTATAAAGCAGCCTTCAAATGTATTTGGGGTAAATATATATCAGGTTAAAACAGATGTGAATTTGCGAAAGCAAGGAGAAGCTGAATGTTAGTTCAAATTAAGTTTCTCCGGGCGCATATTAAGGTTCACATTTTTGCGACGGTATTTTTTGTACCATACCATACCCACTATAACCACGGCCACGTATGGCGCAGCTAATAAATACACAATACCATGATTCAGACCCTTAGTAGTACTGGCCCCGCTTTTGTTGTTCGTTTCGACAGCAGTTGTACACATAGCACATTGTGCCTTCACACTTACAGTTCCAAAAATCATCAGGCTGAAGGCAACCATAATCAGAAAAATTCTTATGCTTTTCATCGTATGCAAAAATACTTATAAATAACTTTTAAATCACAACTTTACTGCCTGTATTTAGCTTTCCTGATCTAAAAATGATAATAAGGAGCTACCAGCAAATAAACGATCACCCCGGTTATTGTAACATATAACCATATAGGGAACGTCCATCTTACCAGCTTCTTATGTTTTTCTACCTGCATTTGCAAACCGCGGTAAAAGCTTAACAAAATAAGCGGTAAAACACCGGCAGCCAATATAATGTGCGATGTCAGTATCACCAGGTAGATTGTCCGTGCCGAGCCAACGGCAGCCCTTTCAGCAGGCGAAAGAATACCGTTGCCATCCAGGTCGCCGAAAATGCTTTCGGGCTTTAAATAATGGAAAAGGATATAAGACACCAGGAAAAGCGATGACAGGCAAAACGTAACAATATTGATCCTTTTATGCACAGGTATATTTCCATTCTTTATAAAATATAATGAGGTCAGCAGTAAAACACTGCAGGTGCCATTTATTATTGCATTTAATTTTGGCAGATATTTGACAAATGATGGTACTGCGGCAGGCGCCGGAATAAGGTGCCTGTTTAAAATAAGCACCACCAGGAACACAAAAACAGATACAGCGGCAACAAATCGGAATATAAATTTATCAGTCATGGCTTTTTTAATTACTGAATTAGAGAATGAGTGAATGAGTGATTTATTTTTTAATTGTTGAATTAGCGAATTAGTGATTTACCATTTCATTAGATCATTCATTAATTCACTCACTCACTAATTCACTCATTAATAAAGTGGCACATCCCTCTCTAACAATTCTTCGGATATTAGCACCTTGATCTCATCATTCAGCCTTAATACATCTGTTAAGTTAGTGCCCGAGTAATATCCTCTTATGCGTTTATGCTGATCGATCAGGATCAGCTTATCCGAATAAATGAAATCATCATTATCTACTTTCAATGCGTTTACCAGGAAACCCTGGCGGGCAAGATGATATATGGTAGCGGTATCCCCTGTCAGAAATGACCACTTAGGCTGTGACGCAAATTTGGCAGAGTATGCTTTAAGCGCCTTTACCGAATCGCGTGCCGGGTCTACCGTGATGGATGCAAAATGTACCATCTTATTTTTGGCCCAGGCCTGTACCAGGCTGTCCACATTGGCATTCATCTCGTTGCAAATAGTGGGGCAATGGGTGTAAAAAAAGTTAGCGACAAATATTTTATCATCGAATGATCTGAGTGATACCGGCTTGCCGTCCTGGTCAAACAAATGGAAATCACCTAATGTGTGATAAATAGTATCCGGAATATCTTTCCCTTTTACGCGATGGGTGGTTTTGGCCACTACCTTAGGCCCGAATTTTGCCAGGGAATGGTACCTGTTTTTACCTTTTACGGTTAGCAGATAATATAAAAATCCCGGTAACGCTAGAATCATTACCAGGACTAATATTTTTTTAATTAAGCTTAATTTGCGCATTACATCCTCAAATCAATCCAGTGGTGGCTTTCGTTAGTAAGTACCAGGATCAATCCGATTATAAACAAAACAGGGACAATTATTGCAAACACCAATCCAATTTTTTCCAACTTAAGGTGCATAAAATAAACGACGATATAAAAGGCTTTAGCCAATGTTAATACGATATATATAGGGTTGGCAACATTATACGGCATTTTATGTCCTCCAATTCCTATCGGTACGAGATATAATGCTATAAAGAATTCAACACAGGTAATGGCAAGCAATACAAAAAAGACATTCCAAATCCTTCTCCGGGTCATTCCTTCATGCTCACCGGCATGTTCTGTATGAGTGGTTTCTGATGACATACGATAATTTTTAAACCAAGTAAAAGAAAGTAAATACGAATACCCAAACAAGGTCTACAAAGTG
>JBEHXM010000188.1:0-6571 GCA_048498695.1 Bacteroidota bacterium | reverse complement strand
GATAGGTTACCTCGTATTCATCAGGTATTGCATTTGGCGGCGTTTTCATTTCATCCAGGATATTTGCACCCACTTTATAAGGCAGGAAGTCGATAACCGGCGAAAAATTATAGGTGTATAAACCGATACCAACAGCGACCACAATGGAGGCGATCAGTAAATTGTCCCCCTTATTTTTGCTGAACAGCGGGTTAATGATCCTACGGTTGATAAATAAAATGATGATGAGCAACAGTAAAACCAGGTCCTTACTAAACGACTGCCATGGAGTAAGCGGTATGGCATCACCAAAACAACCGCAGGTTTGCACTACTTTAAAATAGGCCGAATAGAAAGTTAAAAAGGCAAAGAAGATAATAAGCAGTAAAAGTCCCCATGCCACCGATACCGCACGAACGCCAATGAGCAATGCAAAACCCAATACAATTTCGAGCGAGCATAAAAAGATCGCAAAGCTGAGCGCCAAGCTGTTCAGGAAACCCAAATGAAATACTTCGAAATATTCCTCGAGCTTATAGGAAAAACCCAAAGGATCATTGATCTTGATCAGGCCCGAGAAGATAAACAGTAAGCCTACCAGTATCCTGCAAACCCAAACCAGCTTCCTGCTCATTTCACCTCTAGTTTTATCAATGCAAAAACGGCATAGTTCAGCATATCCTGGTAATTGGCTACAACGCCTTCTGAAGCCAGCGTATGTCCTTTGTTATCTTCTATCTGCTTTACGCGCAGTAGTTTCATCAGTATCAGGTCGGTAATAGAACTGATGCGCATATCCCGCCAGGCTTCGCCATAATCATGATTTTTAGCAAACATCAGCTCTTTTGTCGCGTTGGCCTTATCATCAAAAAGTGAGCTTACATGCTCTACAGAAAGTTCGGTAGGCGTATCAGCACTGCAATCCAGCTGCATCATGGCTATCAGGCAGTAATTGACAATGCCGATATATTCGCTGGTAATATCTTCATCCACCTTTGATATCTTTTTTTCTTCCAGCGTACGTATGCGCTGGGCTTTGATAAATATCTGATCGGTGATGGATTCAATGCGTAATATGCGCCATGCAGTGCCATAATCGCGGGTCTTCTTCATGAAGAGCCCTTTACAAATCTTAATAACTGCGTCGTATTCTGCTGCTGTATTGGCCAAGGTGGATTTTATACTTATAATTGTGTAAATGTGAGGGTTGTAATGGCCTTTTAAAGTTGATAAATGTAACTTCTTATAGCTTTACAACGTTTTAACCTAAATAATGGCTAAAGATACATTTTTTCATAAAAAGGAAACCATAAATGCAGGAGGCAAACTCATTGACCTGAGCGTGCCAAAGGTAATGGGTATTGTCAATCTTACGCCCGATTCTTTTTATGCTTCCAGCCGCAGGCCACTGCTTACTGACGCTTTATTACAAGCTTACAGGATGCTGACAGATGGCGCTGCCTTCCTTGACCTGGGCGCTTATTCATCCAGGCCCGGTGCTAAAGATATTTCGGTACAGGAAGAAACCGATCGGCTGATACCTGTGGTTGAGCTGATCGCCGCCAATTATCCGGATGCCATACTGTCTGTAGATACTTTTCGCTCGCAGGTGGCTGAAGAAGCAATAAATGCAGGGGCACATATCATAAACGATATTTCGGGCGGACAACTGGACGATAAAATGTTTGCTACCGTAGCCCGGCTGCAGGTGCCTTATATTCTAATGCACATGAAAGGCAATCCGCAGAATATGAATAAACAAGCCCGTTATAAGGATGTTTTTACCGAAGTACTGGAATATTTTGTTGAACGCACCCATAAATTAAAAGAACTTGGCGTACATGATGTGATTATCGATCCGGGTTTTGGCTTTGCAAAAATGCCTGAACACAGCTATTCGCTGATGCACCGCCTGAAGGATTTTGGCGCATTGCAATTGCCGATATTGGCAGGTGTATCGCGCAAAAGAATGGTTTACAACGTAACAGGCGGCACAGCCGACGACGCCCTTAATGGCACCACTGCCCTGAACACTATTGCCCTTACCAATGGCGCTAACATACTGCGCGTTCATGATGTGAAAGAAGCTGTGGAAGCTGTAAAGATATTCATGATGGCCAATCAGCAGCCAATCTGATCAATTTCCTATTCTCTGGTATTCCGAGATCTGGCCGTCAGTTACTGTAGTGCCAATGGATAATTTATTTCCGTCAATATTAATTGGGTCACCATCGGTATGGTTATCAAAAAGGATATGATTTACCGGTTGGTCGGGTTGGGTACCATATTTTTTAATCACAAAAACGCCCTGTGCATCTGCCGTTCCATTGGTAAAATGTTTATAGGTGTTACCGCTGTTAAACTGGTAAATATTACCATTTCCCGCGGCGTAAATGGAATCTTTGCCTAAAAGACCGCCATACTGCCTGTGCAATTCCCATTTACCATAAATATCTGCTGTTGGTTGTTCCCCGCCCTTTTCACAGGCACTGATGCAAAATGCGATCATGATCATTAATAATAAGGTTCTCATTGTTAACAGTTTATTGTCTTTACGCATACAACACATCCAATGTAACAACTCCTTTTAACTTTTTATATAACTCCGTTCGTTTCCGAACGCTTACTGCACAGAAATGATACAGCCGCAAAAGCACACCAAATATAAACAATTGATAATTAAACATTTACACACTGGCATTGGCTTTGTGGTGACAAATAAAGCAGTATATCGGAAATGATTCATCATCGCAAACAACTGGAACGGCGCACTTACTCACAGGACCGCTATTATATCCTGATCAAACGGCAAAAAGCCGGCACAGCTACCTTTAAGGAGCTGACGGAACTGGATGAAATAGTGAACCGCGTGCCCGATATCCGCGATATAGTGATCCGCGAAAGTTTTGGAGATGATGAAGAAGAAATAAACACACCGGCTACACCCGGCAGTAATGATATATTGCTCCACCGGCACGCAGGATCTCCCACATTCTGGGCCCGTGTAAAAAACTTTGTTCAACGTGTATTCACTTCTAATATAACGGCAGAAGAAAATATAATTTCCCCATCGTTCTAAACCGGCCCGGTTACTGCCCGGTAAAACTAATTCAGTACAAATTGTTTTAGTAAGTATGAAACTCCTGTACCAGCTATTTGGCGAAGGGAAGGATCTCTCCGCCTTACAAATGTGCGACCGTGCAATAGTGATCTATTTTCTTGCCCTGCTTTTTTTACGCATCAGCGGCAGGCGCACTTTTGGCAAAAAAACCGCGTTTGATAATACCATAGCCATTATTTTAGGTGCTGTCCTCAGCCGCGCCGTAGTGGGTGCATCTGAATTTATCCCAACAGTAGCCTGCAGTTTGGCAATGGTCTTGCTTCATCGCGGACTGGCCTGGCTAAGCATTCGCAGCGAAACCGTTAGACATATACTGGAAGGTAAAAGTATATTACTCTATAAAAACGGACATCTCGAAAAGAGAAATTTCACTAAAAGCCTTATATGCGAAAAGGAATTAAAAGGCGATCTGCGAATGAAGGCGAATATCAATTCATTAGAGGAAGCCGACGAAGTTTATATGGAAACCAGCGGGGAAGTAAGTGTGGTGAAGAAGAAATAACGTTAGAGGACGCAACGTTTGTTCAAGCGTCCGCGCTTAAGCTGGCGAGGGAGTCTATTAAATTGCGCAACATATATTATACTTTTTACCGAAATTGCCTGACAAAACTATATTCAGAATCCGTATGAATAAAATGAATATATCCAGACAGGCAGGTTATTATTCCGTGTGGATAGGAAATGTGTTAGTCCGGGTATTGTCGGACGGTACCACCGATATGGACATGGATAAGATTTTGGTCAATATAGACGCCGATGAACTGGAGCCTATCCTTTTCAGATCATTTTTGAGCAATACCGTAATGGGATCGATCAATACTTATCTGATCCAGATCGGGGATAAATTAATTTTGATAGACACAGGCTCCGGCGATTTGCTGGATGATGCTTCGGGATATCTATTGGAGAGTTTGGAAGCAGTAGGATATGCACCAAGCGATATTGATGCCGTATTATTGACCCATATCCACTCTGATCATTCGGGAGGCTTAACAAAAGGAGACACGAAAATATTCCCCAATGCCGTAGTGTATGTTAACGCGCTGGATGTGGCCTTTTGGTTAAGTGAAGAAAACAGGGTTAAAGCAGCACCTGTTCATCAACGCGATTTTATAAATGGTAAAATAAAGATTGAGCCTTACCTTCAGTCAGGCCAGTTGCAGACCTTTGAAGGTAAGACTGAGCTTTTTCCTGGATTAAGCACATTACCAGCCCCGGGACACACCCCCGGCCATACCTATTATGTGCTGGAAGATGGTAATGACAAAATAGTTTTTTGTGGTGATATTGCCCATGTGCCGGCCGTTCAGTTTTTATTGCCTCGTGTTTCTAGCATTTATGACGTTGATCCTGTACAGGCTGCCCAAGCAAGGCAAACAGCCCTGGCTGATGCGGCAAAAGAAAGATACTGGCTTGCAACTGCGCATGCGTCATTCCCCGGAATAGGCCATATTGCTGCAAAGGGAGAAGGCTATGGCTGGTTTCCTATTCAATATAGCAATGACGGGAAAGGGCAATAGCGCATTTTAGTTTTTATGTCCCTTGAGTCTACCTCAGGGGAGTCCTGGGGACTTCCAATCTATTTAGCTCCAGCGGAATAGCTTAAACTGTTGGGGGGTGTTAAAGCACTATCATAACATTATTGATGTTTTTCGGATCAGTTAAAATATCAACCTGGTCTCCTGCTTTGGGGATTTCCCATTTATAAAACGCTTGGTTGAACATCACTTCCCTGGAAATTGAGTCGAAATCCTTTACGTGCAAAACGATTTTCATAACTGGTTTAGCATTTGAATATCCTGAACCTGCTCCTCTTTCATATATCGTTTTTTCTATACTAATAATTTTTGCTGTACCTTTTATCCCATTTTTTAAAAGGTATTTCCTTTTACGACCAAATAGCTTGCTCATATAATAAAAGGCAACGATTGATATGCCTAACCCGACGATATCCTTTATGTCCATAATTAGAAATTTAAAATAAACCCATTACTAAAAAGCACTTGCTGGGTTAAAAATCAAAACACACTGAACTATAAAAATCATCACGTAGAATAATTTTAAGAAAAAGAATGAAAATACTTTAATTGCCGTATTACGAAAGTTTTCATTTGGCATATTCAATCTTTCAATTCTTTTTAGGGCGAAATAATTGAACCATAAATAAACCAGCACTGGAGCACTTAAGAAAAATAAAAGCGGTGCAAACTGTTTCCAGGATAGAAGAAAATACCAATTGAACAACCCTGTGTGCAGGATAACAAACAGTATAAATATTAAGGTGAAGAACCAAAACAGATTCGCGTTAATTTTCCCTGTTTTGTTTAGTTTCGAATATATTACAAAGTTGAATGCTGCAAAAAGAAATATGTAAATTATTTTTATAAGCATCGTAATAAGGTTAGGTATAAATTCAATTGCAAGTGGCGCAACAGTTATTCAAATATAAAATTAATCCATTACCTTCCGCTGTCCGCTGTCCGTAGATTGCATCTACGGACTATTATGCGCGTAGTCTACGACTACAATCCACTACCCCACCAACTCCGCCATCAATAAAATCGAATCGATATATTCCCGGTCATTAGCCAGGCGCGGTACTTTATGCTGACCACCCAGTTTGCCCTTTTCCCGCATCCAGTTAAAGAACGTACCCTCGGGAGCGCGGTGCACTATGGGCCGGCGCAAGGCCATATCCTTAAAGCGTTTGGCATCATAATCGGAATTGATCTTGCGCAGGGTTTCGTCCAGCAAATCCACGAAGCGTTCAAACTCTGGTGGCTTCTGTTCAAACTCGATGATCCACTCATGTGCGCCGCTTTCATCACCTTTAAAGTAGACCGGAGCAGCGGTATATTCCCTGATAATGGCCCCGGTTTGCTGACAGGCCTCGGCGAGGGCGCGCTCGGCATTATCGATGATCAGTTCCTCGCCGAAGGCATTGATAAAATGTTTGGTACGCCCGGTGATCTGGATACGGTAAGGCGACAATGAGCTAAAACGGATGGTATCGCCTATCATATAGCGCCAAAGTCCGGCATTGGTGCTGATGATGAGCGCATAGTTCTTATTCAGTTCAACCTCATCAAGTGTAAGGGTATCCGGGTTATCATCATTAATATGCTCCAGCGGTAAAAATTCATAGAAGATGCCATAATCCAGCATCAGCAGCATATCCCCATGTTCTTCCTGGTCCTGTATGCCAAAAAAGCCTTCGGAGGCGTTGTAGGTTTCCAGGTAATGCATATCGTCCTTAGGGATCAGCTTTTTGAACTGCTCCCGGTAAGGGGTGAAATTAACCGCACCATGATAATAAAGCTCCAGGTTGGGCCATACCTCCAGCAGGTTCTTTTTACCGGTGATCTCCAGTATCCGTTTAAATAACAATATATTCCAGGTAGGCACACCACTGATGCTGGTTACATTTCTGAAGGCCTTTGCCAGGTCGCGCCGCACCAGCTTGCCGCCGGC
>JBEHXM010000187.1:0-7059 GCA_048498695.1 Bacteroidota bacterium | reverse complement strand
GGCATGGTCCATAGCGGTTAATACTATTTCGTATAATTCATTTTGCCGGGTGGTAAAGCTGCGGCCAACAGGGAAGGTACGGGTAAGGTCGCCGCCATAATGCATGGGGTTTTCTGCACCGATATCACTCAATACCATGCGGCCCTCCTGCAGGGTATTACCATAATAGTGCGTATGCAGGGTTTGCCCATGCGTGGTGATAATAGCAGGATAACCCAGGCGCGAGTTATTGGCCATGGCCACCTCATGCGCTTTGGCAACCAACTCATATTCCTTTATCCCCGGGCGTGTATGCTTGATCACCTCCGTCATCATATCTACGCTGATGGATACGGCATTTTCCATTTCAGCAACTTCCAAAGGGGTTTTGTGAACACGCTGAGAGATAACCGCTTTGATGAGTTTTACCGATACATGATCGCTCACATCCTCCAAACTGGTATTGAACCATGCGGCCAGTTTGATCTTATTTTCGGGGCGATAGGGCGGCAGGATGTGTACCTTACGGCCTGCAATTACCGCCTTGTGCACATAATGAATGATCTGATCATAAGCTTTGGTTTGGGTAACACCAACTTTGCCGGCCATTTCATTAACGGTTGGTAAAGTACCCGTCCATACGATATCATCAATGGTCAGTTCGTTACCGAAGATCACTTCCTCGCCGGTGTCGGTATCAATAATGCCGGCCAGCATAGGCACATCCAGTCCGAAATAGTAAAGAAAACTACTGTCCTGTCTGAAGGGATAGCAATTGTCCTTATAATTCATACTGCTATCCTCATTGCCGAGGAGAAGAATGATGCCGTCTGAACCAATATTTTGTTTTAAAGTCTGCCTGCGGCCGGAGTATACCTGTTGATCAAAGAGATGGAGATTCATGGGGCAAATATACCTTTTTGGTTGGTTGGGTTGGATTAGTTTGAATAAGTTGATTAAGTTGGATTGGGTTGAATAAGTTGATTGGGTAGCAGGAACATTTTATAACTTACTTAACTCAATCAACTACCCTTTAAATAAATTGATTTTTAACAATTCAATCAGCCATTTAACTGGTCGGTTGATTTTTGAAGGCTTATATTGAGCATATTATATTTAAAATCTGTTATATTTGGACTACACCCTAATGCTTTCACAATACAATTTTGAACAATACCCCTTTAAAGGGTACGGTTGATTTATAATTTTTGTATTAAACCTATGCTGCTATAAGCATATATGAAAGCGATAAAAGCAGGAAGAACATTAACCTACGCAATTTATTGGCCCCTATTAAAAAGGGCCGTGGTTATACCTGCATTATTTTTTTTCTCAACTATTTGTGCGGCCGAACCTGTAGATATTGAACGCCGAAATGTACAACAGTTTAATGCCATATTATTAGCTATCATCGCCATATTGGCCCTTATTATCCTTTATAAAAACCGGAAAATACAGGATGCCAGCTCCAGGGCATTCACCAGCGACCTCCGTTTCAGGAAACTATATGACACCGGACTGGTAGGCCTGTTGTTTACCAACCTGGATGGCAGTGTGGTGGATGCTAACCGGGCTTTTTTAGATATTGTTGGTTATACTCAGCAGGATGTAAAGGATGGAAAAGTGAACGGTAATGAGCTTACACCCCCTGAATATATGCAGGCTACACTGGATGCCGTAGAACTGATACGGAAGAATGGCTCTTGTCCGGCGTTTGAAAAAGAATACATCCGTAAAGACGGCCAGCGGGTTAGTGTGCTGATGGGATCGTCCTTGTTGAGCAAAAATGATTTTGCCGAAGCAGTTACTTACGTGATCGATATCAGCTATAAAAAAGAGGCAGAGGCGAGGGAACAGGAACTGACCAATATTATCAGGAACCAGCGGGAGGAACTGTACAGCATATTGATGAATGCCCCGGCAATGATCGCCATTCGCCGCGGCCCGGAGTTAAAGCTGGAGTTTTCAAATAAGGCGGCCACCGAATTTGTTAAATATGGATCGAGCCTGGGAATGACGACCAAGCAAATAATGGATAAGCTTAAAGTAATGGCCGATCCGGGAATATCGGAGGAAATTTACCGCACAGGCGTGCCGTATAAGGCCAAGGCTTTTCATATCCAACTGGACCGTTTTGATACCGGCAAGTCAGAGGATGTTTGGTTCGACCTGATACTGGAGCCGGTTTATGATACCACCGGGGCTATTGACGGTGTGGCCTTCTTCGGATTTGATGTTACCGGGCTGGTAAAGGCCAACCAGGAGGTGAAGGAAAGCGAAAACAGGTTCAGCTTTCTGGCCGATTCCATCTCCCATAAAGTATGGACATCCGGGCCCGACGGTCGTGCCACTTATTATAACAAGGGATGGTACGATTATACCGGTAAAACCGGGTTTGAAGAATTAAATAAAAGGATTTGGGAGATCATTCATCCTGATGATCTTGAAACTGCAAAAGAATTATGGGCCAGGACAGTAGAAACAGGTGAAAGCCTGGATATTGAGCAGCGTTTTATGGACACCAACGGAGAATATCTATGGCATTTAACCCGTGTACACGCGCATAAGGACGATGAGGGGAAGGTGATCATGTGGGTTGGGACAAGCACCAACATTCACGAACAGAAAACGGCCCTTGAGGCGTTGAAAAAAAGTGAAGAGCATTTTAAGGCGCTCTCCAATAACAATTCGCTGATTATATGGCAGGTGAGTGCTGAAGGCATACTGACTTATGTGAACGATACCTGGACGACTTTTACCGGGTTGGAGCTTAACGATAATTTATTGCAGCAAACCCTGGATGCTGTGCACCCGGATGACCGCAAAGAAACGATTGAAAAGCTGGGGGCTGAATTTATGTCGCATATACCGATGCAAACCAAATTCAGGCTGCGTAATGCCAACGGGCAGTATCGCTGGGTGCTCGCTTATGCTAACCCTGTATTTAACCCCGACTTTACAGGGTATATTGGCAGCATGATAGATATTGATGAGCAGGAGCGGGCGCAAAAAGCAACAAGACAATTGCTCAGAAAGCGGGACGAATTTTTGGGTATAGCCAGCCATGAATTAAAAACACCGATAACCAGCATGAAGGCCTCGCTGCAGATACTGGATAAATTAGCGCAGGTGGAGCTTAATCCAACGAAGGTCCGCCCATTTATTGATATGGCGAATAAACAGGTAAGAAAACTGACGGAAATAGTAGATGACCTGCTTGATGTGACCAAAATCCAATCGGGAAAGATGCAGTTGAATGTGACCACCTATTCTTTGCAGGATTCAATACAGGATTGCATCATCGAAATGCAGCAGTATACACAGGGCCACCAGTTGATTATCGAAAAAAATGATCCTGTAAATGTAACAGCCGACCGTACCCGGATAGAGCAGGTAATTGCTAATTTATTATCAAACGCCATTAAGTATTCGCCCGGCAAGGATAAAGTGATCATCAATGTTGAAAGGATAGATAACGATGTTAAATTTTCGGTTACTGATTTTGGCATCGGTATACCACATGATAAGCAATCTTATATTTTCGACCGTTTTTTCAGGGTGCACGAATCATCACAAAACTTTTCGGGCCTGGGCTTGGGTTTATATATATCTGCCGAGATCATACACCGGCACAGGGGCAAGGTAGGCATGGAAAGTGATGAAGGCAAAGGATCTACCTTTTGGTTTACGCTACAATTGCCTAATGATATGATGCATTCAGGTATTATATTAGACCAATAAACTTAAACGCTATGCCACATTACTTTTTAAAACTGAACCCCAGGCGCCCCACCTTTGCCCAGGATATGACAGATGAAGAACGCGGAATTATGCAGCAACATGTTGCTTACTGGGGCGGACTGATGGACAAGGGAATGGTAGTAGTTTTCGGTCCGGTATTTGATCCGAAGGCCACCTATGGCATGGGCGTAGTTGAAGTAGAGAATGAAGAGCAATTGCTGGAGCTAACCAATAACGACCCTGCTGCAACTATCAATGATTATGCGTATTGGCCAATGAGGGCGATTACAGCTCGGAGATGAAATGGTTTGACCTGCGGGGGCAAAAAAAATGCGTTCCGTATCTCACCCCGGAACGCACGTCAATATCACTCTCAATGATATTGAATCAACTAAATCTCAGATAATATTTGAATATTGATCCAAGCTCTTTATATGGTTGTTATTAACCAATATGCTATTTAATGTCCTGCCAGTTATCTATTTTTCGGCAGGTGGAATGTTCTATATACAGTTGTAAATCAATAATTTGATATATTGTTTTACAAAATTTAAATATTAACCAATAGTATGAACAGAAGTTTGCCTTAAAAATTGTATTAATACAATAACTTACCTGTTTATGATGATAATATGATAAATGTTAATATAACAATTATCGCTATGCTCGTATTAAAAGCATATTTAGGACACCGCACACCAGTAAATTGTTACTGTAAAAAAGTTGTTACAAAATGAAAACGCTTATATATCACTTGCTTTTTGGGCCTCCTTTTCTGGAGCTATAATGCAGGGGGCAATGCTGTTTGCCGCGCAACCTTCTGCTCAAACTGTGGAAGAAATCTACCTCTCATAAACTCCATGTTTAAAATTATCGTACTGGATAAGGAATTTAAATGAATCATAAAAACCCTTCGGAAACGCTGTAGAACGTGGAAAACCGAACGGGGAGGTACTTGCTGTTGTCAAAACCCGGTCAATGGCACGGCATTTGACGGCACACTATTAAGTACCCCGGTGCAACTGCGGCCCATTTAATTAATATGATAAAAAAGTACCTGCTGATATTCTTATTGCTTATTGCCGGTTTGGGCAGCCGTGCGCAAAGCCTGTCGCTTGATGAACTGAAGAACCTGACCAACATGACCAGTGACCAACTGCATAATTACCTGCTGGTAACAAAGGGTTTCAAAAAGACAGGCAAACAGGTTTATGGCGGGCGGAATTTCGAGGTGTTTAAAAGTAACCGCCCCGACGCTGCCAAGAAGGAAACCTTATCATTAAGATCGACCGAGAATTTAGGTCAAAATATGGTTCGACAGGTGCTCTATTTTACCCTGCGCCCCCAGGATATTAATACCCTGCTGCTGCAGGCTAAAGTGTCGGGCATGTCGCTGATCTTCCAGGGGTCGGATAAATACAAGAAAATATATCGCTATGATAACTCCCTTTTCATGGCTATTATCTCGTTAACTTTCGACAAAAAATACGGCACCATCCAGTTGGAAGAAAAATAGGAAATAAATCCACCACTAAGAAAAATCCGTATTTCATTTCAATTTCATGTATAGTTGATAGTTTCGACACGTAATCATTACGTATCGGATTAACTATACGCACTATTCAGCCCCAAATCAACTCAATTATATGTTGAAAAAGGTGTCGCAGTTTTACTGGGCACCTTTTTTGTTTTTGGGTATGTAGTCATTCGTCCCGCTCAGTTGCCGCGGGGGCTTTGTCACTTTTGAAGCATCAAAAGTAACCAAAAATGCTTGTCAGCAGAAAGGCTTCTTTGCCCACAAGGCCTTTGCCCTGCAAATCAGGCAAAACCACGGGCTGCAAAATGTTGCTCCACTACGTTCGCTCTGGCCTTTGCTTCAGCAACTATTGCTATGCCCCTTCTTACGCTCATACCCATCATCGTTTTACCTGATTTCACCCGAAGCTGTTCTGCTGACGGGAAAAACGAAAAATGCATTGCATGTAAAATAATCCCAAAACAAAAAAGAGCGGTGGCCTGACAGAAAAGCGGGCCGGGTGTATGGCGTGAATGACGGTTTAGCTTTTGCAATGCGCGAAGCGCGGAAAAAGCGTAAGAACCGGCAGAGCGGGCAGAAGCTTTTTTCTGTCTTGATCTTTGGTTACTTTCCATCAAGGGAAAGTAACTAGGCCCCCGCGGCTATGAGCGGCACGGAACATTATTGAACCCACCAACTTTATTTCCCACCATAAATAAGATATATTTACATCACCAAACCCATCATAATGGATCAAGACAATAACAGGCCCACACCCGAAGGCTTTTTAAAATCGCTCTCTGTCATACACCTGGCCCTACTTGCCGGACAGGTGATATTTGGCATTGTGGCGTATGCGCAGTCGGGAAAGATATATTTTGGTATCCATAACATAGATAGCGTGTTCATTTATATTGTGCCCATTGTGGCAATAGGCGGCTTTATGGGCGGCTACCTGATGTTTAAAAAGCAGCTGGCCGTCATTCGTAATAAAAGCTCATTGGGCGAAAAGATAATTGCTTACCAAACTGCCCTGATCGTCCGGTATGCCCTGCTCGAGGGGCCGTCGCTGCTGGCCATAGTGATCTATATGCAGGATGGCAATTTATTTTTCCTCGGTATCGCCGGTTTGATGATACTGTACTTCCTGTTCCTTAGGCCGACAATGGAAAAGGTAGAAAATGACCTCGACCTAAACTTTAATGAACGAATTGAGTTTTTAGATAAGGACAGCGGGATAAAGTAAAGACAGTTAATTAAATAGAAAAAAATTAGCCCGCTGCAAACAATCTCCCGCTACATTTTTTGTAACTTTAATCAAACTAAAAGGCATTGTTATGCGCATATTAAAATTTATGGCCGTGGGTGCTGCTGTGGGTTACGGTATTTATTACCTGATCAAAGAAAAAGAGAACGGTAAATCATTACTGGATGAGTTGCTGGAGGACGCCCCCGATATGGTAGACCGTGCCAAAAAATACGTTGAACTAACGATAGACCAGGTAGCGGAGCGGCTACATAAATAGCAACTTGTCGGAACCTGAATTAAAGAGAATTAATGAATTGCCAGAATTAAAAAAATTCGGGTATTCAAATTCTGCTAATTCATTAATTCGAGAAATTCCGGTTCAGACTATTTGAACTTCGATACATGTCCGCTCCTGATGGTCAGCATAAAGGATTTGCCAACGCTTATTTTTACGCTTTTATCCTGTAAAAAAGCTTTGATCACCTCATCAGCCTTTAACAATTCGAACAGATCGCGGGCAACGGCCGAGCCGCTGATGTTGTTAGTTACTTTGCCGTTTTCCCTTTGCAGGTTA
>JBEHXM010000186.1:0-7077 GCA_048498695.1 Bacteroidota bacterium | reverse complement strand
GCAGCGGATGGTCTCTGGTGCTTGCGCCGGGCGTGGCGGCCGATGATGCCGCTGCCGAGACTCTTCGCGAAGATCTACAGGAGCGATTCAGGATCGCATAAAAGCGTTCAAAAGTGATCGGTTTTAAGAGGTAGTCAACGGAATTGAGCTCAAATCCTTCTACGGCGTAGCTGGAATAAGCGGTAGTAAAAACGACCAGCGGCGGCTTGCGCAGCGAGCGCATGAATTCTGTACCGGTAATGACCGGCATCTGAATATCCAGAAAAATGAGGTCAACCTGCTGGTCGTAAAGCCCCTCATAGGCGTCTGTGGCGTTGCGACAGCTTTTAACGAGTTCCAGTTCGGGAACACGCTGAATGTAAGTTTGCAGGATATCCCGCGCGATCGGCTCGTCATCAACGATCATGCAATTGATCTTTTTCATAGGTTCAGGGATAAATTCACCAAATAATTATTTCTGCTATTGCTGATCTCATAATGGTAGTGGCCGGGATAATATAATTCGAGCCGTTTGCGCATATTCCCCAGGCCGATGCCGCCGGACAGGCCATCCGGCCTGGTGGGGTCCACACTATTCTCTATTTTAAAGTGTATGGTATGTGCTGCGAGGATCAACGAGATGCCGATAAAAGCGCCCGGTTCATCGGGTGTGAATTTAAACGCATTTTCGATTAGCGGAATGAGCAATAAAGGAGCGATTACGACATCAGCCAAAATTGTTGGCGGATTAAACGTCACTTTTGTGAAATTTAACCTCACTTTTTCCAGCTCAATATAATCGGTCATCAGCTTAACTTCTTTGCTAAGCGGCATAGTGTCCGCTTCGGATTCATAAAGCATATACCGCAATAATTCAGACAAGCGGGATACCAGGGCGGCTGAACGATCCGTATCCCCGCTGATGATCAACCCATAAATATTATTCATAGAATTAAATAGAAAATGCGGGTTCAGCTGCGCTCTAAGAAAATTAAGTTCCAACTCAAGCTTTTCTTTCGCCAGGGTTACGCTTCTCATATTGCTGCGGTAGGCGTTCAAAGCAGTCTTGATGCTGATTGGAACGGTTAAGGTAAGGAGCAGAAAAAATGGCGTACCAAAAGTAACCAGACGAACGAGAACGATATTGCTCAAATCGGATTTCATAAGTTGGAAGTAGCCCTGTTCCGTCTTAGCTAACCTTGCCATACAAGGTGCGCATCTGCTAATCAGAAATTTCTCGGCAATAGCATCAGAGATAGTATAAACTACCAAAAGTGAAAAGATCATCAATACACCTTTAATGTATTGATGGCTGGTGAAATACTTTGGCCAGAGGTAGTAAACCAGGGTATAATAAAACAGGACAATAACGCCGGTGCTGCAGGTGTTGAGTAACAGCATACTGCTTACAGGAAAACCGCCGTAGACGTTAAAGGAGATATTTGTGAGATAAAAGCGCAATCCGAGCAGCAGCAGCCAGAACAGGCCATGCTGCAACCAGCGCAAGCCCCTGCCAGGGTAAATGAAAAATTGGGATTGGAACAATGACATACCTAAAATTGCCCTTTTTAAGCCGTCTTATCAATATAAAACGACCAACGCGAAAAAAAAGCGGACCAACAGGGAATTAAGGACAATAAAACCAAGCTATTAAACGCTATAGTTTTCGCTTATGCAGAGAAAGGTCTCTTCTGCTCAGCCACATTAGACACTTAATGCAAAATTTGGTTTTATAGTTTTGAATTTATTAAAAATCTGCTGTCCTATTTCATCCATGCACTGACAACTTTGTCAGACGAGAGGGAAAATGATGGACCTTGACCCTCAACTTCCAGCGTCAAGTTTGGCATCTTAGCATGTTTTTTTCGCATGCGCTTATTTCAATCAATTTAATCCCCAGTAGCAAGCTAAATCTCAACTGGGGATTATTCTTTAACAGCAATTTAGCACGCAGACCAATTAACTCCTGTGTATCGGAATCAATTTCATACATATACTCATAATTCTCTGGCTTTCTGTTTCCGCCAACATTAAAAAGCTGGCCCAAATGTCTGTAAACGCACTTGTGAAGTTGATAAACTGTATGATATCACCAGTATAGAGGCGAAAAGATACTTAGTAGGCATTTTGTTCCCTGAGAAAATGATCCATTCAGAGGGGGTATGTCGAACCGGTAAACTCAACCAGGCGGCCGAGTTAATATATCTGGAAAACAAGGCTTTACGGGCAAAAAAAATGGGGCAAAAGTCTCGTTTAAAGACCTTGCCCCATAAAGGGTAAGCAATGGGGCTCGAACCCACGACCCCCAGAACCACAATCTGGTGCTCTAACCAACTGAGCTATGCCTACCGTTTTGGAGTTTGCAAAAGTAGAAATTTCCCGGTTATTCTGCAAAGGTTTTTTGTTTTAGGTTGAAAAAGTTGTAGAAGTTGTAAAGGTTGTGGTTGTTATTTTCGTAACAAAACCCATTAGAGCCTGAAAATCAACTATTACAACCTCCTACAACTAATACAACCACTACAACTACCCACAAATTTACAATCTGCTTACCCGTTTTATTTAGAATGATTTTAATTAATAGATACCTTTGTACCATGGCTGAGCAATTGATTGAATTAAACGTGACCGGGATGCATTGTAACAATTGCGCCCTGTCGATCCATAAGCTTTTGGAGAAGAAGGGCTTGCGTAATATTCTTGTTGACTTTGCAGGCGAAGAGGTAAAATTCTCCAACGATGGCTCAGTTGCGTTGCCCGAAATTGTAAAGGATATCGAAGGCCTTGGCTTTAAAGTTGTTGAGGACGTCGCTACACATCACACACCTTTTTATGAAAAGGTGGAAAATAAGTTCATCTTCTGTGCTATACTTACCGTTCCGCTCCTGCTGCACATGATATTGCCCTGGCATTTTTTGCACAGCCCTATCGTTCAGTTGACTTTATGCATTCCGGTGTTTTTGGTTGGCTGCCTGCATTTTGGCAAAAGCGCCATCAGCTCTATCCGTAGCGGCGTGCCTAATATGGATGTTTTGATATTCGTTGGCTCGACCGCAGCTTTTGTGTATAGCCTGGTGGGCACCATTCAGAACCTGGGGGAACAATACCAATTTTACGAAACCTGCGCTACCATAATTACGCTTGTGCTGCTGGGTAATGTTTTTGAAAAACGTTCGGTAACGCAAACTACTTCGGCGGTTAAGGATCTAATAAAGATCCAGCATGTAACTGCCAACCGGGTTATTAATGGCGGAATTGAAGTCATCAATGCAAAGGATGTTCGCCCCGGCGATACGCTACTGGTAAACCAGGGCGATAAAATACCGGTAGATGGCGAAGTGCTGTCGGGCAGCGCGTCGGTTGATGAAAGCATGCTTACCGGGGAAAGTATTCCGGTTGAAAAAGAAAAATATGCTGCGGTCATCGGTGGTACTATTATTCAGCACGGTAATATTCATATACTGGCTACCAAGGTCGGCTCAAATACGGTACTTGCTCAAATTATCGAACTGATGAAAAAAGCGCAGGCTGCCAAACCTCCTGTACAAAAACTGGGCGACAAGGTTGCTGCCATATTTGTTCCGGCAGTTATACTTATATCTCTGATAACTTTTGCAATTACATATTTTATAGCGCATACGGCACTGCAAACAGCTTTGATGAATGCTATTGGCGTGCTCGTGATCTCCTGCCCATGTGCTATGGGGCTGGCAACACCAACAGCGGTAATGGTGGGGTTAGGCCGCGCTGCAAAAAATGGCATCCTGATAAAAGGCGGTGATACGGTCGAAGCCGTTTCCCACACCAAATATGTAGTATTCGATAAAACCGGCACACTTACTACCGGCAAATTCCGCATCAACCAAATAAAGATTGAAGACGGCGACAGCGTTGAGCACGTAAGAGGAATTATTACTGCGATAGAAGAACGCTCAAGTCACCCGATAGCTAAATCGCTGGTTAATGAATTGAAGTTGTTGCCGCAGGATAAAGTGGTTCTAAAATCAGCCAAAGAAGAAAAGGGCCTGGGTATGCGGGCGGAAGATGTGGACGGCAATCATTATTTTCTGGGTTCTGGTAAATCTGCTGATGAAAGCGGCTTTAATATTTCGCTTTATAAAAATCAAAAGCTGTTGGCACAAATTTCCATCGACGATGAAATAAAGCCAGAGGCAGTCACGCTGATAGCCCATCTAAAAAAAATGGATATTATTCCGGTGTTGCTGAGCGGCGATAAAAACAACCGGTGCCAAAAAGTGGCCAACTTCATCGGCATCAGCGAAGTGCATAGCGAAAAGTTGCCC
Organism: Bacteroidota bacterium; assembly: GCA_048498695.1. Taxonomy (GTDB): domain Bacteria; phylum Bacteroidota; class Bacteroidia; order Sphingobacteriales; family Sphingobacteriaceae; genus Mucilaginibacter. The sequence continues at coordinate 2,797 of JBEHXM010000186.1, read as the reverse complement.
GAAGAAAAGTTGAAGGTAATCGATATCTATCGCCAGAAAGGCAAAACCATCATGATTGGCGATGGCATTAACGATGCCCCTGCGCTAACCCGCGCCGACGTTGGCGTATCTATGAATGATGCCAGCCAGGTAGCGATACAATCCGCAAGGGTGATCCTGCTGAATACAGATCTGCACTCTGTGGTGAAATTCCTGCAAATCAGCAGGCACACGCTGCTCACTATCAAACAAAACCTATTTTGGGCATTCGCATACAATATTGTAGCTATTCCCATAGCTGCCCTCGGCTTCCTCAACCCTATGCTCGGCGCATTCACCATGGCCTTCAGCGATGTGGTGGTAATTGGGAATTCATTGAGGTTGAAAAGTAAAAGATTAGGCCCCCCGGCCCCCTAAAGGGGAAGCAGAAAGTCCTCTTTGCCTGATAAAGCATTTTAATTTTTGCTATTTTTGTTCCCCCTTTAGGGGATTAGCGGGCTTATGATCGAAATTTTTACAGACGGCGCATCCAGCGGCAACCCGGGACCGGGCGGATATGGGGTAATTTTGCGTTCGGGCAAGCATTATAAGGAGCTGTCCGAGGGTTTTCGAAAGACCACCAATAACCGTATGGAATTACTGGCCGTTATTAAAGGCCTGGAAGCACTGAAAAGCCCTAACCAGGACGTCACCATCTTTTCCGACTCCAAATATGTGATCGATGCCATTGAAAAAAGATGGGTGCACGGCTGGCTTCAAAAGGGTTTCGCCGGAAAAAAGAACAAAGATCTTTGGCTCCGTTACCTCGAGATCAGCAAAATTCATAAAATAAAATTCGTTTGGGTGCGCGGTCACAATGGTCATCCAGAAAATGAGCGCTGCGACCAACTTGCCGTAGCTGCCGGGAAACAGAAAGGATTATTGATCGATTCTGTTTTTGAGATGGAAAATGCGAAGCTTTTGTAGTTTTTTGTGATTTCACCGATTTTGAATGATTTCACTGATTGCCTGGTTGATTGTCAACTTTGGGCAAACTCATTCAACTTAATCCAACTCAGTCAACCTAATCAACTTACTAATCTTACTTTGCCCCCAACTCAATCACCTGTAGATCTTTGATCTTATCGTCATCAACGGCAAAGCGCATCAGCGTGCGGACTTTTTGCCAGCCTTGTTTGCCGGCGGCGCCGGGGTTAAGGTGCAGGCAGCTTATCTTTTTATCGTAAATAACTTTCAGGATATGTGAGTGGCCACAAATAAACAGCTGTGGCGGGTTGGTGTATATTTCAGGCTTTACCAATGTGCTGTACCGATCGGGATAGCCGCCGATATGGGTCATCCAAACATCCACATTTTCGCATTTAAAGCGCAGGTGTTCGGGGTAAGCTTGCCTTATCTCATTGCCATCGATATTGCCGTATACTCCTTTAAAGGGTTTAAAGGCAGCAAGCTTATCAGCTACTTCAACGCTGCCAAAATCACCGGCATGCCATATCTCATCGCAGTTTTCAAAATGTTTAAAAACGGCATCGTCAAGGTAGCTGTGGGTGTCGGAGATGAGGCCTATTTTAGTCATTTAGCGCAAGCAAAATTTAATGATTTATTGAGTCTGCTCAAGGCTCCCCCTGCATTCAACTGCCACTTTGTTGTTAACTTCCCTAGGAACAGGTATTAACACAGAATCAGGATATATCTTTTTTAGCTTTTCTATAAAGCAGTTACAAAATTTATCATTCATTTTCCCGCCCATTTTTCGGAACACCGCGTAAAAGTCATCTCTGAATGTCTTCTCTATTAATGGCGTCCACCGTTCATATTTTGGCACCAGGCCAAATTCACCATTGTTCCCCTCTTCCTTTTCCTTTAAAGCATACTCTCGTCCAATCCGGATATTCAAATTATGCAAACTATCTTTTGAAACTGAATTTAAGCCATTAGGAACTTCCTCCTTAATACGTTTAACCACAAAAGATATATATTTCGACCTAATTGAGTCACCTGGCATAGTCTGCTTCGAGACAGAGTCCAGGTAATGATACAACCCCTGCTCATATTTCTTTGTCCAAACTTTAGGATTAGGCTGACCATTACAGAACTGAACTATTAACGCAAGCAGCAACAGTACCGGTAAGGCTTTCATACTATTAAATTTTACTTATAGGTTAGCGCAAATTAAGGAAATAAGAATTTAATAAATCTTTGTATGCTTCCGAATAAATATTAACATCCTTATAAATTATAAAAGCAGAAACTTCGGCGTGAGTTTCTTGCAGGCTAAAACACAAAATCTCCCGGTGAGCTTCCGAATGTTCAAATGAATGTACCGTTATCGTCTTTTGCAGATATAAACCACTTTGCTTAGCCGTCTCTTTAATAAACATTGCAGTTTGCACGGGCAACACCATCCAGCACAATCCCTCCACCGATAAATGGCTTGCAATATTTTTAATCAGCCTTTCAAAAAAATCAATATTTGCATGCTTGGCCAGCGATCTGTTCGCCTTTGGCGATTCGAGCGCGTTAATGTAAAATGGAGGATTTGAGACTATTAAATCATATCTGCATTTCTTATGATCATTAAAATAGTCTGCTATATCAGTAGCGTGTGCTTTTAATCGTGCGTTGAAAGACGAGTTTTCAAAATTCGCGGCAGCAGTTTTAGCGGCTACAATATCAATTTCAACTGCATCTATTTGCGCATCGTTGTATTTCTGTGCAAGCATCAGGGCTATAACGCCGGTACCGGTACCAATATCCAGTATTCTTTTAGGGGATAGCCCGGTGGCCATAGCACCAAGCAGTACACCATCGGTATTGA
>JBEHXM010000185.1:0-7129 GCA_048498695.1 Bacteroidota bacterium | reverse complement strand
TGGCAGCCTGCACTGCCCAACAGTCGCAGGTGACGGAAGCATTGCCGCATCAGTTGGGTATTTTAGAAGAAGTAAAAAAGGATAAAGAAAAACAAAAGCAACTCATTTATGACAATACCTACCCTTTCAGTAAGGTGACGCCGGATAACCTGTTCGCCCTGCAAAAATGGTACGGTCCTCAAACAACGGCAACTACTTTTAAGTATGTGGAAGCTTTCGAGATAGCCGAATTTGGCCGGCAGGTAACAAGCGAAGAGCTAAAAAGTCTTGTGCCGATGCCGGGTAAATAGTTGAGTGCCTGGAAAAACCACCGTTAAGTTTAGCGTCGACGCTAAACTTAAGAAGCGTTCGAGCGTCGACGCTCGAACGGGCGATAGCCTTAATGCGCCCATCCCTGGTACTTCAAATACTTCACCAACTGTGCATCATTTACTGATAGCACCGGCATCCAGTCACCTATCCGTTCTCTTATCCAGATAAGGCCGCGGGAGTTGCCGGGTGGCGCAAAGCGGTAGCGGTACAGGGTTGCCCGGATATAGCGCGGCGGTTTATTGGGGAAGGGGTTTTCGGCAAAAAGGCTGACCGTGCTGGGATCATTATGCAGCAGTTTCCAAACGAGGTTGTACGTCCAGGGATATTCCTGAGCGGTAGACATGGATGCAAACCACATTTGCCAATCTAAATGCGGCTGGTAAGGGGCTATTTGTGGTGGCTGTTTATCGGGTGCGACAGGCAAGCCTTTGTAGATATAGGGTTTCCAGGTTGCTTTGTTGCCTGTGGTGTCATCCATCGTTCCTTCAAATACCACGTTTAGCCGTTCCTGCCCTACGCTGCCGAATGCACCGTAAGTATTCACCAGGTCCAGCGGGTCGAAGGATGTATTCATCACCTGTCCCGGCGATAATAAGTTGATGGCCGGTTGGATACTCAGCAGGCTGATGATTGCAGCTACGATGAAAGAAGTAATTTGCATCGGTCGTGATTCTTCGGCATGAGCAGCGGCGTATTCTGCTTTGCGGACGAGTTTGCGGGGAAGAATTCTGCTCCAAAAACTATCATCAAAACAAGCTAAGGCCGGGATAATAGTAAGCCAGTTTAAGAATGAGAGATTACCACTGAAGATGATGGAGAGTTGGAATAGCACGATGACCGAACCGGCGATATGCCGGCCCGCCTTTGGCCAGAACACAAACCACGGTGCAACCAGTTCGCCCAGCCAGTTGAACCAGACGCCTACCTGCAAAAGCCAATGAGGTAAAAAATGGAACCACCTGCTCAGCGGACCAGGTATAGGCTGTGTTTCAAAATAATAATAAAGGGCGGTACTGTTGCGCCATATCGCATCGCCCCGGAACTTGATCAGCCCGGAACCCAGCATAATACGAAAAATAAGCCACCGGAATAAAACGATAATCACAAAAGGCGGCGCCCGTTTAGGAAAGGGGCGCATATCCAGCAACGGGCAAAGGAAGATGGCCAGGAAGCCGGTTTCGGTAAGTTGTATTTCCCATCCGTAACCATACCAGTCCTGCCCCGCATGGACAATGGACATATACAGGAACCAAAGTATCCCCAGCAGCGACGCATTGGCATAGCCCGCCACTACGATCAGCGAAAGTATAAACCCTATCCACGCAACAGTTAACAATGCTGTGTCCGAATGCCAGAACCAAAATACAGACGGCAGTCGCACAAACCCAGCTCCCGTTGAGCCCAGCGCGTGACTGACCTGTTTGAGATAAATACCCAGGGGAAGCAGACCATTAGAACCAATTAACGGTACTATCTGATTGATAGCGACCAAAAAAGCTACAGCGTAAACGACACCCAACAGACGCAGGATCACAAAGCGGGTAAGCCAATAGATTGGCTGACTCTCCCGGATGCGAAAAACTTCTTCGGAAACAGCTAATGGCGCTAAAGACATTCCAATATCTTTTTACCTGTAAAAACAAATTTAACTAAAAAGGTTCAACGAGTATTAGAATCAACTGGTTTAACATCAACGCCTGATAGGGCAGAGATCTATCAAAATTTATTTAACTATGTTTGGTTTCCGGATTTTCCTATATTTGATAACCAAGGATTTGTAAACCCATAAAAACATGAAAAAATATTTAGTATTAGGCGCCTTTCTTTTGTCAATGTGCGCTTCGTTAGTTTCAAAGGCTGCTGATGAACATTTAAAAGGTTACATAGATGATTCTATGTGTGCCGCAACTAAAACTCCTCCGTGTACACCGGAAACCCGGGTTAAATGTGCAAACAAATGCATTAAAAGTGGTTCAGCTGCTGTATTTGTAGTGGGCGATAAGGTGTATAAAGTGGCCAATCAAAAAGCTGTGTTAAAATACGCCGGTAAAAACGTAACTATCGACGGTAAAATAACCGACGATACAATTGAAGTTACAAAGGTTACTGAAGAAAAATCTTAAGCGCCTGTATTAGCTTTAAGGCATTAAAAGTCCCGCTTCGGAAGATGTGGGACTTTTTTGTTACAGGTATCAGCAAAATTGAATGTTAGTTTGTAAGTTTAGCATCTATAAACCAACAATATGAAAAGATTAATCACTTTAAGTAAAAGGCGTATCCAAAGCCTTATCCGGGTACAGATAATGCTTTTATCGTTATTTGCTTTTTCAGCAGTAAAAGCCTCTGCCCATAATCCTGACCAAACAAAAGATCCTGATGTAATAGGCCGATGGGACATCACTATTGATAAAGGCGGTAAAAGCCTTCCATCATGGCTGGAGGTGCAAAAATCAGGCACTCACACGCTGATTGGCCGTTATGTTTATGCTTTTGGCAGTGCAAGACCTATTTCAGAAGTTAAGGTGAACAACGGCAAATACAGTTTCTCTATCCCCCCGCAATGGGAAGAAGGCACCAGGAATATGGATTTTGAATTTGATGTGAATGGCGATATCATCAAAGGCACCATGGTTTATACTGATGGCGTAACCTATAACTTCACCGGTGTGAGGGCGCCCTTGCTGAGCCGGTCTAAAAACCCGGTTTGGGGCAAACCTGTTAAGTTGTTTAACGGAATAAATACCAAAGGCTGGCATACCGATGGCAAAAATCAATGGACAGTAGAAGGTGGTATTTTAAGAAGCCTGCATTCTGGTGCTAACCTGATCACCGATAAAACCTTTACCGATTTTAAACTGCATATCGAGTTTCGGTACAAACAGGGCAGCAACAGCGGTGTTTACCTGCGCGGCCGCTATGAACTGCAAATTATTGATACCAAAAGCGGTGAACCTGAGCCTATAGCCAACCAGTTCAGCTCCATCTACGGATTTCTGCCGCCTAACGTGATGATGGCAAAATCTCCGGGCGAATGGCAGTCGTATGATATTACACTGGTTGGACGTTTGGTGACCATTGTAGCCAACGGCCGTACGGTTATCTGCAACCAGATTATCCCAGGCATTACCGGCGGTGCGATCAACAGCAACGAGGGTGAGCCGGGACCGATATTGATCCAGGGCGATCATGGCCCTATCGACTACAGGAATATCATTATCACTCCTGCCAAGTAAAGAAAATATCATTGAAATAGAAAAGCCCCGAGGTCTAAACCCGGGGCTTTTCTATTCGTCGTTTCGCGATACTTATATTTCCATAACTTCTTTTTTCTTTTTGCTTTTCATCCGTTTGGGAACGAACTCCAGTATCTCATTTTTCAAAGCCTCGATCATTCTCCGCTTTAAAAAATTCTTCTGGATCACGATACTTACTTCGCGTGCCGGCTCCGGCGATTTAAAATAACGCACCTTATCCAATTGTTTATCATTGAGTTCAGCCAATGCCAGTTCGGGTAAAATGGTGGCGCCATTGTTTTGATCCACCATACGTTTCAGGGTCTCAACACTCCCGGTATTATATTCAAAATGCAGGAAGCCTTTTGTAGCCCGGCGGCGCTGACAAATGTTCAGCACCTGTTCGCGCATACAATGTCCTTCGTTCAGCACCCATATTTCTTCCATGTCGATATCATCCGGCGTAATGCTTTTCTTTTTGGATAGCTTGCTATGTTTGGATACATAAGCTACAAAATTTTCATAGAATACAGGGATCTCGGTCAGTGCATTCTCGCGCAGTGGCGTTGAAAGTATACCGCAATCAATAGTGCCTAACTTTAATTGCTGTATTATTTCCTCGGTCGTTTGTTCCCATACAATGAGTTTTACCTGCGGATACTTGCCAACAAATCCGCTGATTATTTTGGGCAGGATATAAGGCGATACTGTCGGGATGATCCCCACTTTCAACTCGCCCGACAGCTCTTTCTGCCGGTCGGTGATGATCTCTTTGATCTTTTCGCTTTCAGCAAGCATTACCCTGGCCTGGTCAATGATCTCGATGCCAATTTCAGTAGGTGTAACCGGCTGCTTGCTGCGATCAAATATCTTCACACCAAGTGTATCTTCCAGCTTCTGCACTTGCATGCTGAGGGTAGGCTGGGTTACAAAACACTTATCAGCTGCCAATACAAAACTCCGGTAAGTATCAACGGCTACAATATATTCAAGCTGAGTAATTGTCATATAGATCGAATCTATTTCAAATATAACAATTTATTGATTTTTCCTATTGAATACAATATTAAGTTTTGAGTTGTACGTTTTACATGGGACGTTATATGTTCAACCCCATATAAAAACCCCGGAATGAAGACATTCCAGGGTTTTTGTAACGTATTACGTAAAACGTCGCACGTATAACCTATTCTACTGTCACTGATTTTGCCAGGTTACGCGGCTGATCGACGTTGCAGCCTCGCATTACGGCGATATGGTAGGCCAGTAACTGTAACGGTATGGTAGCCAGCAGGGGTACAAATGCCTCTGCTGTTTGTGGTATCTCTATCACATAGTCAGCTATTGCTTTTACATCCTTATCACCTTCGGTGACAATAGCGATCACATGACCGCCGCGAGCTTTTACCTCCTGTATATTACTGATCACCTTTTCGTATGACGAATGTTGTGTGGCAATAAACACCACCGGCATATCATCATCTATCAGGGCAATAGGGCCATGTTTCATCTCGGCAGCAGGATAACCTTCTGCATGGATGTAGGATATTTCCTTTAACTTCAAGGCCCCTTCAAGTGCAACCGGGAACGAACTTCCCCGGCCTAAAAACAGGCAATTGCTTGAATCCTTAAACTTTGTCGCTATTTGTTTAACATGTTCATTTGACTTAAGCGCTATTTCAACCAGCTCGGGTATTTCATCCAGTTCTGTCAGGTATTCTATCAGCTTGCTTTCTGTGATAGTTCCGCGTTGCTGGGCAATGTAGAAGGCGATCAGGGTGAGCACACTTACCTGTGCCGTAAATGCTTTTGTGGAGGCGACACCGATCTCTGGGCCGGCGTGTGTATAAACCCCTGCATGGGTGGTGCGGGGGATAGAAGCGCCAACTACATTACAAATGCCAAAAATGGTAGCCCCTTTTTCCTTTGCCAGTTCAATGGCTGCCATGGTATCGGCTGTTTCGCCCGATTGGGATATGGCAATCACCAGGTCTTTTTCGGTAATGATAGGATTGCGGTACCTGAATTCGGAGGCATACTCCACCTCAACCGGAACGCGGGCATACTCTTCTATCAAATATTCACCAACCAAACCGGCATGCCACGAAGTACCACACGCTACGATGATGATACGGTCAACATTCTTTAATTTTTCTGTGTATTCCTTTATACCGCCCAATTGTACCTTACCCTGTCGCGGATAGATCCGCCCCCGCATACAATCGCGGATAGAGCGGGGCTGCTCGTAGATCTCTTTCAGCATAAAGTGGTCATAGCCGCCTTTTTCAAGCATTTCCAGCTTCAGCTCAAGCTCATGGATATAGGGGGTTTGTACAGTATTGTCAATATTTTTGATCAGCAGATCATCCCGGCGGATATAGGCTATTTCGTTATCATTCAGGTAGATCACATTTTTGGTGTACTCTACAATCGGTGTGGCATCTGAGGCTACAAAATATTCACTCTCGCCAACCCCAATAACCAATGGGCTACCTTTACGCGCAGCGATCAGCTGGTCGGGTTCATCCGAACTCATGATCACAATAGCGTAGGCACCTATTACCTTGTTCAATGTCACCCTTACGGCATCACGCAGGTCAAGACCGGTTTCGCGTTGTATATCTTCAACCAGGTGAATTAAAACTTCGGTATCGGTATCACTCAAAAAAACATGGCCCTTTGCCAGCAGCGCTTCTTTAATAACCGCGTAATTTTCAATGATGCCATTATGAATGATAGTCAGCTTACGGTTGCCGGAAGAATGTGGATGAGAGTTACGGTCGCTTGGGATACCATGAGTGGCCCAGCGGGTATGGCCCATGCCGATAGTTCCTTTCAGATCAACGTCTTTGGCAAAGTTTTCCAGGTCGCTCACCTTCCCGGCTTTCTTATAAACTTTAAGATCTTTATTAATTAGCGCCACGCCTGCGCTGTCATATCCCCTGTATTCTAAACGATGTAACCCATTGATAACTATAGGATAAGCATCCCTGTAACCAATATAACCGACAATGCCGCACATAGGTAAAGTTTTTAAATTTAAAAAGAAACAAAAATAATCAGCTATATGATATAATCAACATAAATAGCCAATAATAGTTGTGGTAATAAAAAAAGGCCCTTAAACAGGGCCTTTTTTTATTTATTTATTTTGGTATAAATAATATTCAGCTTGATGCGGTAGGGTGAATTTTTGTCGGTACCGACAGCAATGACACGCCCTGCAGTTTGAGGGGTTGGGGTAATATCAACAGTTTGTGTATTGGTTGTATCCACGGGGGCCAGGAAAGTTCCGTAGTCTTTTGTTCTGCCATTCATCAGATCCTGTACATAGGCCGTAACAATAAAATGATAGCTGTTGTGGGTTGGAATATAGAATCCACCAAAAGGAACCACACCAGGAGACCGTGCATCTGCAGGATTTGCATCCTGCAATAATTCAGGCTGATGTGCTATGTCATATTTGTACATGGTAAGTTTTGGCTGCGGCTTGAGATATGGTGGAATAGTCGAGCCGGGATTGGGCGTGACTACCAGTTCGGCCCTGTTGATCACAATATTCCCAAGGGTCTTAGTTATATTTT
>JBEHXM010000184.1:0-7276 GCA_048498695.1 Bacteroidota bacterium | reverse complement strand
TTACTGTCTGCCAGCATCTCGTTCAGGTAAGCATTACCGGCTTCGTGTGATAACGCATTTTCACGGGAATACCTTGCTAAGGAATACAACCGCTTATTCTTCCGCTCTAACCTTTGCCTTGTTTCGTTGACATCGCCCAATACGATAAACTGGTTATAAATATGGTCAGCGGCTAACAGCATGCCTGCATAGCTGGCATAACCAACCGGGAACGAAGTTTTATCCGTGCTGTACGCATCATGGGTGATTCTGGCGCTGCACAGGCCGGGGAAACTTTCTGCATCCGCCAGTGTAAAGAACTGGCAAAGGTCATGGCCTATATGTACCCTGCCATCAAACGCCATATCCTTCACCAGCAATTCCTTTTCAGACGGCAGTTGAAACAAATACTGCTCTATCCAGCCTGCTTTATCCTTTGTACTGCTTAACGCTTCATTGTTTAACCGATGCAAGGGTATGCCCGCTTCCTGCATTAACCTTTTGAACTGTGCCACCTGTGATTCCCATACCTGTAAGGCGTTCGCGCTGATCGTTTGTTGCGGCACAAGGGAATGTTGCAATAAAGAGCTAAATGCTGAAGTCGCAGCCTTGCGGTTGGCAGGTGATAAGGTTACACTGATATAGCAGTTATGTTCAAAATATATCCTGCCGGTATAAAACCTGTCACTTGCCTTGTGCAAAAAGCTGCTTGATTCAAAGCCCGGCATAAATACTTTCTTCCTGAACACATCCTGTTGTACAAACACGGTATGATTAGGCAGCGACTTAATCGCTTTGATCCTTCCTTGGCTTAGTGCCTCGTATTCTTCATTGCTCCTTGCAAGCCCTTCAGGATATGCCGCTTTGAACACAACCGTTATATCGCCATTGCAGGATAAGATACAATCGTGTTCGACTGTAACCGGCATAATATCGTCTAATATCTTTTGCATAACACTTTTCTTGAATGGCAATGAATAACTTTAGGTACCTTTTTCTGCGCGCTCTTCTGCATCATGCCGTGTTCACCATACTTGTTATTGAGCTTATAGACATACGCAAATAAACCGCCGCCCATGATTAAAACAATACCTACACATACATAAGGGTTCAGACCGCAGATATACAGGATGGCAAATAACACCAATACGCCAACCAACCCGCCGCCTAAGTACCAGATGTATTGCGCGCGCAGGCCCTTAAACTCCATTCCCTTATTTATGCCCTTGTTGATATGGTACACCGTGTTGCCCATACTACAAGCCGAAGAAGCTTTTTAAAACAGTAGCCACCACCACTAAAAACACGCAGCTGCCAAACCATGCAGCGGCGGTGCTGCCCGTATCCGGGTGCCCGTGCGACCACTTTTGATAGACATTAACGGCCCCCACGAGTCCAAGGATCGCCCCGATGGCATACATTAAATTGCAGCCCGCGTCAAAATAACTTTTCACCGTGCTGGTAGCCTGGTTAATGCCGTTATTCCCGTCGGCAGTCTGCGCCTGCACGCCTGTTTGCAGGCACATAAAAACAATCAGGGTTAACACCGTTGTTAACTGTCTCTTGCAGCGTTGCATAAAACGCTTTGTCCACATTTTCATACTTCACTTGTTTTATGTTGTTAAAAAGAATGATTAAAAAAACTCCGCATGCACTGTATCAAGCGCACTTGGTTTTCCTGCTCACCGGCACGCGGAGTAATAGCTTACCACAAAGCGGTTAGTTCGTCTGCCTCGAATGTGATATTGCATTTATCGGCAGCTTCCTGTTTAATAAGGCTGGTAATGGGAGATTGAAAAGAGGAGCCTTTAAGGGAAGGATATTTTTGGAGAAGTTGATGAACGGATTGGCTTACTTCGCCTTTATCATCCTGCTGCGCCGCAGACTGCAACAGCAGTGCATTGAGTTCGTCCGTAAAATCATATACCTGCGGTGACAGATCGTTTTCCTGGTTACGCTGTAATACAGGCGCATGGACATTTACAGGAGGTGAAGGAACAGAGGCTTGTGGCTTCTTAGCAAAATACAACAGCCAGACAATAATGTAATACAATACAAATACAACGGCGCTGCCGGTAAGGTAACTGGTGAATGGAAGATAGATTAGCATAAACATCATTTTCAGGTTCACAAAATCTTGTTCTCTTTGATGATGTAAAATTAAACCAACCTAAGTCTGACTATTGTAGGTTTTGCAACACATATAAAATCTTCATGTTGTATAATATACAAAACCAGTTCGCATGGGTGATTAAAAAGACATTAGCCTATTTCTTTTCTAAGCTTATTACATCCGTAACTGATAATTTCAAATCTACAATCTTACGTATATAGTTTTCAAAATCAACCCAATTGATACAAGACAATTTATTTTTTCGGGGAATGCTTACAGTGAATGATTTTTTATTTTGATTGGGTTTTGGGATGTCAACTAGGCGTAACCAATATGCTTCATTGTCTTCCAGGACATACTTGACAACTATTGCAACATGCAGTTGGAAGCGTAGATAATTGTAAGTTGAAATGTTTAAAGGTATTTTCTCGCTGTCAAATGCAGACATTGCTTGAGAAGATTTAAGTTGCACTAAAAATTGATAAGGTGAGGCGTTCGTACCATCAAAAATGTTTACAACCAAGTCAATACCATAATCATTTGATGGCTTGTCAGTGGTCCAATTAACAGGAAGCTGGCTTTGAAAAAACCTTTTTGATATTTCTTCTAAGTTGTGTTGAACTGGTCTTTGAGGCAACTTCATATTTTCGGATTATTATTTTCATTTGCATAAAAAGTACTTACTCTACCATTGGGTTCGATTCTAAAAGAATAATAATTTCCATTAAAATAAAAAGCTTTTTCTCCATACACTCTAAAGTCTTTGCCTTGCGAAAGTCTTTCCTGTATTTTCAACCAATATTTTTCTATCGCTACTTTCAAAATTCTGCGAACGTCTTTCTCGTCATACGAAAATGTCGTTTTTTCTTTAAATGCGCCTGTGGGCTGAAGTTCTGCCTGATGCCCTAGGAATATATGTAAATAACTCTTGAAATCCACAAAAACAGGAATTCCTGGCTGTATACCATTAAATGACTCGTCTTCAAAAAGCACTGCCATAGCGAAAGTTCTGATATATATGTTAGGGTGGTCCAACCGAAATTTATCTATAGAAGGTATACCTGCCCTTTTTAATTCTTCCTCTAATATTTTAAATCGGCCTTCACGTCTTTTTATTAAAAGGTTTTTAAACTCTTCAGTTTCCTCGATTGATAACTCCTGTTCCTGTGCCTTAGCTCCCAATTCGTAAAATCTTATTTCTGGCTTTAATTTACCGTGATTATCAAAAAGATCATTTTTCAAGCCATTTTCGTTCTTAAGCCGTGGATTTACATAAATACTAAACCCATAATACCTATTCCATTCGGAATCTATAAGGGTTGCTCCGTTTGACAATCGAAGGTTAAATGTGTATATTGAAAGTTTCGCAATACTTGTTTTTGCTCCTGGTAAATTAACAAAAATAGTATGTGGGATTTCCTTTTGCCCCTCTTTGGTATAAGCATTGTTCTTCGGACCATTAGTGCTCCAGACTTGATAAACGTCATCACTTTTAAATCCCTTTTCAAGCAGCTCTTTTGCTATATCTTCATTTAATAAAGAATTGGGAGTAACTCGAATTTTAACCAACCCGTTTGTCCTCGGCATAGTGTCTCCAGCTACTGTGTTTTGCAATTCCCTACGTTCTTGCTTACCATACACGAGAGTGCCGGAAATGGTTCTCCCGAATTTTTTTGCCGCTTCTGAATATTTATGAAAGTCTAAATTTACGAAATTATCATACTGCCCGTGATGATAGAATAATTCTTCCAGTGAAAATTGAAAGGATTGTTTTCTTTTTTCTTCAATGTTTCTCTCAAAGAAGGCCAGTTCATTTTTATACCATGAAACTTTACTGTTCAGAGCTTCTTTTAATTCTATTTCTACTGTTTCTATCATTTGCGTTTCCGTAGAAGCCAGTAAATCCTCTGTCATATCTGCTAGTAAATATAAAGAAGGGTCGGTAAGTTGTGGGTCTATGCCATACATATAAATCCTTTTCCTAAAATGTTAAGACGAATTTATCATTTATTTTTTTGAAAACAATTACGAGGTGTATAGTTAATTCCTATCTGTATTTATTTGTGCCGATATAATGTAGTCCTTTCCACCCCAATGTACGCCGCCATCATTTTATCATTGATACGCCTATCTTTCACCATCCATGGATACAAAGCGTTCATCAAATCATACCTGTTGGCAGGCGGATGAAGAAGTATGGTTACATGCGTTTCAGAGATACCGTAATAATGCTGTAACACTTTTCTTGCGTGGTAGTTCAGCTCCGGGTATTTATCATACAGGTATTCCATATCGGTATAGGAGATCATATAAAATTCGCACTCTTCGACGCACTGTATCGCCAGCCGCGAAGGTGCCTGTGCAAAGAAGCTGGCCACGGATAACAGCAGTTCATTTTCCCGGTTGTACCACAGGCAGAGTTCTTTCTGCCCGTGGTCAAAATACACCTTCGCCAAACCGGAATCAATAAAGGCCATTTCCTTACATACTTCGCCTATTTTCAGCCAGTGCTGGCCCTTGCGCATTTTCTTGCGCTTTAGATACTGGATAATACCTGCCTGTGCCTCCGGGCTCATTTGCCGGATGCTGTTGAGAAATTGAATAAAAGAAAGCATAGTTTATGTTTTAGGGATGAATTGTTGTAGGTTGAATAGCAGAACCAATGCAGCCAATACAGCGAATACCGCCAAAAGGATCATCGGCAACACCAGATGAAAAGTCTGGTAATTATAGGAAGCCCCCGGCTGGGTAAAAAACCGTATCAGCGAGGCAGCCATACAACAAATACCCGCAATATTTAAGATATTGGATGTCCGCGTTCTTGGTAAGGCGCCCGCAATAAGCAGCGCTAATATTCCCGCTAATCCCAATAGGGCATGCAGGACAAGATGCGGCAGCCCTAACATGATATAAAACAGGTAAAAGCCTCCCATCTGTTCGCCGCTGATAAGCAAGGCGCAGAACAGTATCATAACCACGTAGGGATGCACCAACAGCTTCATGATCTTTTCCATTTCATCACATTTAAAGTTATTAATTACATGGCCCGTGGCTTCCACCGACAAAACCTGCGACACCCGGTACAGTGATCTCGCCGCCATCATAACCGCCTGAATTGTTTAACTGTGTCAATTCTTCATACAAACCGTTGGGTGTATTGGAAACCTGCCCGTCCATGCTGCCGGGCAAATGGTATTGTGGTATGCTGAGGTATAATGGCGCGCCTGCGTTAAAAGCAGCCAATGCAAAATCCGTGCAATTAAATTGGTCAATATCATACCTTGAACTGGCCTGGTAGCGCATTTCGTTCATCACGTTTCCAAAATGTGCCGCGTCAATGTTGACGATGAGTGAGGCGTTAAATTCATGGCCCGCATTATCTTCCAGTTTGCTTGGTACCGGGTCATTCGCTTCAATGGATTTCCAGCCTGTCTCCGGGTAAAAACCAATGGATTGCTGCACACTGGTGCCGCTCCCCGTTTTAGTGAGTGTTATAAAGCTGTGCCCAACAGCGCCTGTTTGCCAGTTAAATATTTTGCCGGGGTCATCGTTCACCGGTATATCGGTATAGATCCCAAGCGTGTAAGTAGCACCGGCATTAGGTACTGTTCCAAAACACTTCAGGTATTGCTCGGAAATATACGGAGCGCGATATTGCAAAGGGCGTATTGCTTGTTTTTGCGCTGGACGCCCTGGATGAAATTGACCAGAAACCGCAGGGAAAAAGCTTTAAGGCGTTTTGGGAGTTCCTGATGGATGAAAGAAAGCAGCAGGAATTTACACAGCTTACCGAAAGGCTCTACCAGCTTTTAAACGAGCACAACATAGATTACAACAACGACCGGTTCCTGAAGCACCTGAAACGGTACCTGCATGTGTCAGGGCGGAAAGTGATTGACTCGAACAGGAAATTAAGCGAAAAGATCAGCAGAGTGCTCTCTGAGAAAAACCTGCTGGAAAGAAGGCGGGCGATGGAGCTGATCGGGGACATCCGCCAAATGGCGTACGCGCTGATGGATGTGAAGATACGGGAGGATGATTTTATCACGGTGGAAGATGAGCCTTATATCAACCTGTTTGACCGCTGGGAGCCTGGTGAGGAAAAGGACGATAACGTCGCCATCCTGTTCCCCGACAACAGTATTGAAATGGATGAAGCTGATTTCAGGATATTATTTGACCAGTTTACCATTGACCGGAAAAGGCTGCAGCAAAATATTGATGCCATGCTGGAAAACAGGGTACAGGTATCGTTAAAAGAGGTGGTGGATGAATACGGCGTTGAAAATGGCCTGAGTGAAATTGTCGGCTATTTTTCCATCGCCGCCTCCGGTGGCCATAACCTTATTTGGGAAGATGTGCACGAAACGATCATAATGAAGGACAGGAAAATAAATGTGCCGATGGTATTATATACCCGGCCAAACATTCAGTGATATGGAAACAAAAATTACCAGGGCGCCTTTTGCCGCGGCTGTGATCAAGTTGTTGCAGGGGCCGGTTTATGCCGATGATAAAAATATCTGGCGCGAGTTAGTGGGCTGGCAATCCGCTATCCAGGAATATTTTGGCAGGATCGGGCTAGAACTGGTCGTCAGTGAACAGGATGGCTTTGCAAGAGTGTTGCAGCCCGAAGCAGATGAAAACGATGACAGCCCTTTGCCACGCCTCATGCGTAAACAGTCGCTGAACTACGAAGCAACCTTACTGGCAGTGATGCTTAGGGAAGGCATTGAAGAATTTGATGTAAAAAGCGAGGGCACGAAATTCTATCTCACCCAAAAAGAAATCAAGGAGCGGGTGGAATTGTTTTACAAAGACCTGCCGAACAAAAGCAAACAATGGAAGGACCTGTCCAGGCCCATAGCCGCCTTGGCTGCCATGGGCATCCTGAAATTAAACCGGGAGGATGCTGTCAACAAAGACAACAACCAATACGAAGTAAAAAGGATTATAAAAGCATTTATCAGCAATGATAAATTGGAAGAGATAAAGGAGAAGTTAAATAGCTATGTCAACCCTGTTCAATAATAACAACGCCGAAAATGGCTACCGGCTCCGTTACCTGGAAGTCTTTAACTGGGGGACCTTTAACGGCAAGCCCTATAAACTGCAGCCAGACGGCCGCACGTCGCTGCTGACCGGTGCGAACGGCAGCGGGAAGACTACCCTGATAGACGCCCT
>JBEHXM010000183.1:0-7277 GCA_048498695.1 Bacteroidota bacterium | reverse complement strand
TCTGACCTTCCGGCTCTCTTTTAACCTTTCGAAAAAACAGCAAGGCTATAGCTATTGAAACGATGCTTAATAGCAGAATAGCATTCTTGTCAAATACAGTAATTTGTATTAGCAGATTGCTTAATCCATAAATTACAGTCAGGCAAAATAGCTGAATAAGGAAATTAAACAAAGATTTTGGGAAACTCTTTTTTACAAGGATCAAAACAAAAATAATAGAGAGCAAAAAGAATATCTCCAGGAACGCCACAGGGGGGTGGCTATAAAAGTAGGGTATGAGTGCAGTAACTATTAGTGATGAGGCAGATATTGGATTTGTATAAATATAATTGACACGATCAAGGATAATTTCAGGATGATCGTTATTCTTTAAAGTTTTCTGCCTGTTATAAAATATCCATAGGGTAGTAAGGATCAGAAATAATAAACCGATCAAGTGAATGCTGATGCCATTTTTTATAAAATAGTAAACTTGTGTACTATTGAGGTCAATCGTAGCGGTTAAAGCGGAGTTTAAATCATTGTATTGCGGGCTTTTCTCCCATATCAAGCCAAACTCTCCATCGACCGCCCTGCTGGCAAAACGACCTATCTTTGCATCGATCTGGTCAGCTTCATCCAGCACAGTGGTATAATTAACAGACACTGTATTCTGTAGTAAATTTACAGCCAACAAGCTACTCCTGTTGGCAGAATCTGTTTTATGGTATAATACCCTAAGCTTGCTTAATTTCTCGAAGAAAGCACTCCTTAATGCAGGATCTTCGGGTACAGAATTTAGCAATGTATCTTTTGAACATTTTATAATGTCATGCTGATTCTGAATCAGCTTTGAATTTACATCATCCAGACCTGACTGCCAGTTTTCAAGGTTGTCCTGTATGCGATCTAAATTATCTCGCAGTACAAATAAGTAACGTAAAGTGCTTGATTTTTTATTGTTTGCAAGTTGTTGTATCTTAATGATCCTTCTGCCGGTGCGTGGTAATTTCTCGCTAACCTCTATGGTGTCTAATCCGCCTGCCAGATCATTATTGATCTGATTGAAGGACGAGATATATTGTTCGACGTGTTGTAAAAGACTATGGATCGAAGTGTCCGTTCTGCTGAGTGTTTGTAATACCGAGTCGCGCGAATGCTTTAGTTTTCTTTCGTTTTCTCTTAAATTTTTAGGCTTTTTCTTTTTGGTTTGTGCAAAACCATCGTGAACACAAAAAGTGCTCAGAACCAGGATGGCTAAAACAATTGTCTTGGCTATTTTATACATAGATAAATTGAAAACGAACGATGTAAAGGCTTATTATTAAACTTTATACGCAAAATATAAATTATCCGTTCAAAAAACTTTCAATAGCCAGCCGGTAGGAATCGAGTCCGAAACCTGCAATTACCCCCCGGCAGTTTGCCGCCAGTAGTGATTGATGCCTGAATTCCTCACGCTTGTAAACATTAGAAATATGCACCTCGATAACCGGCGTTTTAATACCAGCTATGGCATCACCAATGGCAACTGAGGTATGTGTATATGCCCCGGCATTTATGACTATACCGTCGGAACTGAACCCAACCTCGTGCAGCTTATTAATAATTTCGCCTTCCACATTACTTTGGTAATAATTTATGGTGATGTTTGCAAAGCGTTTGCGCAGGTCTTCAAGATAAGCATCAAAACTGCTATCACCATAAATAGATTTCTCACGAACGCCGAGCAGGTTTAAATTAGGGCCGTTGATAATTTGTATATTCATTAGCCCAAACTTAACTATAAAACATTAAAACAAAAATCAATTGGACTGGAGATCGGCAATAAAAGGGTTTCAGGCATATTTGAAGCTGGAAAAGGGGCTTTCAGACAATTCTATTGAGGCTTACAGCAGGGATATTGATAAATTACAGCAATATGCCGATGCTCATGCTAATAAACTGAATCCCGAAGCCTTTTCATTGAATGATCTGCGCCAGTTTATTAATTGGGTAAATGAGTTGGGCATGATCCCATCCTCACAGGCCCGGATACTATCTGGCATTAAATCATTTTACAAATACCTGCTGGTGGAGGATATGATCAAAAATAACCCTGCCGAATTGCTTGAATCGCCCAAAAAGCAAAGAAAACTGCCGGATACCTTAAGCTACCAGGACATTAACCGGCTGATTGAAGCGATTGATCTGTCCAAGCCTGATGGTGAGAGGAATAAAGCGATCATCGAAACGCTATACAGCTGCGGACTTCGGGTTTCGGAACTGACGGAGCTTAAATTATCCAATCTTTACCTGGAAATAGAATTTGTTAAGGTAGTTGGTAAAGGCAGTAAGGAGCGCCTGGTGCCTATCGGCGGAGAGGCTATAAAAGCGCTTAAAATTTGGATAGAAAATGTAAGGGTACATATTGCTGTTAAAAAAGGGGAAGAGGACCTGGTATTTTTGAACAGAAGAGGTTCAAGACTCAGTCGGGTATACATTTTTATGCTGATCAAACAGCTGGCAGTATTGGCCGGGATAAAAAAATCGATCAGTCCTCACACTTTGCGCCATTCGTTCGCGACCCATTTGGTAGAAGGTGGGGCCGACCTGCGTGCTGTACAGGAAATGCTGGGGCATGAGAGCATAACCACTACGGAGATTTACACACATCTGGACAGGGAGTATTTGAAGGGAACCATTATTTCTTATCATCCGAGGAATTAGTGGGTATGTTTGAGTCGTCAGGTTTTCGTACATCATTTACAATTCTCATTATTATTTTGACCAATACGAACATTAATCCAAATCCTGCTAAAACGATTCCAATTAACATAAGAACTGCATTTAACCAGCGTGGATTCAAAGAATAGGCATAAGCAACACCAAGTACAATATATCCCCCGATTATACTGGCCAGCACTAATAAAATTTTAGTAGTTCTGTTCATAATTATAGCAATATACTATTTTTCTATTTTTGCTCCCAACTGTGCTTTTATCATCCTGAATTTTCCACTCATATCTTTTCTTAACTCAATTTTTTTAAACAATTTATGAGTCAATATCTCAACTGTTTGTTCACCATAGCTTTCGTTGATCTCGAAGAATAACAAGCCATCTTTTTCAAGATGTTCAGCCGCAAAATCAGCTATTGCTTTATAGAATATAAGCGGATCATCTTCGGGAACAAATAAGGCAGTATGCGGTTCAAAATCCGTTACATTGGTGTGCATCTGATTTTTATCCTGCAGGGTAACGTAGGGCGGGTTACTGATTATGAGCGAGTAGTGAGTGGTGAGTAGTGAGTGGTGAGTTAGGTTTAGTATATCAGCCTCAATAAAAGTGATATTTACATTATTTGATTCAGCGTTTTCTTTTGCGGTTTGTAAGGCTTCGGGTGAAATATCAATTGCCGAAACTTGTGCATCTATCAAATTCTTTTTCAAACTTATAGCAATACACCCGCTGCCCGTGCCGATATCCAGGATATTATAAGGTTTTTTCCAGCCGCCCTCCGCCGCCCGCCAATCGCCCAGCACCCAATCCACCAGTTCTTCTGTTTCAGGTCTGGGGATAAGTACGGAAGGATTTACTTTAAAGGGCAATCCATAAAATTCGGTGTGGCCTAAAATATACTGTACGGGTTCGCCTGTTTTTAAGCGGGTGAGTATCTTATCAATAGCTTCTGATTGAATGGGGGAGATTTCCTTTTCGGGAAATGCTTTGATCATTGCAGATGATATTCCGGTAACGTCGGTCAATACGATCATACACAGCGAATCAATCTCATTAATATCATATAATGTAGATAGTTCTTTACGGAATACTGCCGAAACATCCTTAACCGTTTTCATTCAGCAAAGAAACAAAATGTTAATTGCCAAAAAGTAGTTTTCGGGCTATAATTATCAATCGGCCCATGTTAATAAATTCTTAAGGTTTTGTTCAGAGAACGGTTGTTGTAGTCCCGGTCACTAACTACTAATCTTCTATATTTGCACTATGTCTTCCCATGAAAAATATATGCAGCGATGCCTTGAACTGGCCGCGTTAGGCCTTGGCAGTGTAAGCCCAAACCCTATGGTAGGTGCAGTAATTGTTCATGAGGATAAAATTATTGGAGAAGGGTATCATCAGCAATATGGGCAGGCCCATGCCGAAGTAAATGCCGTTAATATGGTCTTTACGGACTTTGCTGAAGCTGAAGAGCTCCTGAAAAAATCGACCATTTATGTTTCTTTAGAACCTTGTGCGCATTATGGAAAAACACCGCCATGTGCCGATCTGATCATCAAATATCAAATCCCTCATGTTGTGGTAGGTTGCCGTGACCCTTTTGAACAGGTGAACGGAAGAGGAATTGAAAAGCTAAAGGCGGCAGGAGTAAAGGTGAGCAGCGGTATACTTGAAGAAGAATGCCAGTGGCTGAACCGGCGCTTTTTTACCCGCGTGCAAAAACAGCGTCCTTATGTTATACTGAAATGGGCGCAAACCGACGACGGATTTTTTGCCCCTGAAGACAGAAGCCAGTTTTGGATAACGGGTGACCTGTCGCGTAAACTGGTGCATAAATGGCGCAGCGAAGAAGATGCTGTGTTGATCGGAAAACATACTGCTATAGCTGATAATCCGCAGCTTAATGTACGCAACTGGCAGGGAAGGTCGCCAAAAAGAGTAGTGATAGACCGCAAACTTGAATTAAGCCCTCAATTGAATGTTTATGACCAGTCTGTCGAAACACTGGTATTCAATGAAGTTAAAACTGATGTTTATGGCAAGATCAAATATATTGCCTTAGAAGATTTTGAACGTTTTGTGCCACAGTACATTTTATTCCAACTGTATTTACAGGATATACAGTCGGTTATTATAGAAGGCGGTGCGCATACGCTAAATAGTTTTATCGAAGCCGGGTTATGGGACGAAGCCCGGATATTCACCGGGAAAACGGTTTTAGGCAGCGGCATAAAAGCGCCCTGCGTTACAGGAATTGCAGGAGAGGAACATTTTTCGGGTGCTGACCGTTTAAAACTTTTGTTTAATAAGCCCGCTAATTAATGTTTTACATTTTTTTAAGTATTTGTTGCAGTGTAACCGTATCGGTATTGCTCAAACTGGCTAAACGTTACCAGATAGATGTATACCAGGCTATTACGTGGAATTATTCGGCAGCTATACTGCTTACCTGGTTCTTTTTCAAGCCACAGCTTACACATTTACAGGATGCCCCGATCGTTACTTACCTGTCCTTAGGTATATTATTCCCCTTGTTATTTATAGTGATCGCCACTTCGGTGAGATTGGCTGGTATTGTGCGTACGGATGTTGCTCAGCGCTTATCCTTATTTATTCCTGTGCTGGCTGCTTTCCTGATCTTCGGCGAAAAACCAAATACTATCAAGATCATAGGGATAGCCATTGGTTTTATCGGAATCATTTGCCTGATACCCTGGCGGCAAAAAATGGCTGTCCGCAGGCGCTCTTCCAATTCGTGGTTCTACCTGATCGTGATTTTAGTGGGTATGGGCGTTATTGATGTGTTGTTAAAAGAGATAGCAAAAGTAACCAGCGTAAGTTTCGGCACCTCTCTGTTCATCGTTTTTGTACTGGCATTTATCGTATCCATTATAGGGCTTATCTATTTGATATCAGCGAAAAAGACAAGATTCTCCTGGCCACATATCCTGATCGGCTGGGTTTTAGGTGCAGCTAATTTTGGCAATATCCTGTTTTATGTAAAAGCGCTGAAGGCTTTGGAAAATAGCCCATCTACTGTTTTCTCATCCATGGACATAGGTGTAATTGTTTTTGGCAGCCTGGTTGGCTTATTTATTTTCAGGGAAAAATTAAGCCGTCTGAATGTAGTTGGAATACTATTGGCTATTATTGCCGTTGTAATTATTTACTATCCCGACATTTTTAAAATCAGTGCATTTAGTTTCTAATGCTTTTTGAGGACACCTATTTTACGATAGAAAAAGTAAGCGAAAGCATATTCCGAGATCGCGGCAGCAAGTTCCTCGCCTATGCTTATCCTATTATTTCCGACCAGGATATAAAAAACATCGTTGCCGATCTCAAAAAAGAAAATCCCAAAGCAAATCATCATTGCTGGGCCATGCGCTGGACTACAGACCGTTCAGTTTACCGCCTGAACGATGATGGTGAACCATCGGGAACCGCAGGCAGGCCAATATTGAATACTTTATTATCCCGCAATTTAACCAACGTAGCCGTGGTTGTGGTGCGTTATTTTGGAGGAACATTATTAGGTGTGCCGGGCCTGATTAATGCCTATCGCACGGCAACTGAGTTGGCGCTTAATGAAGCTACCGTTATAGAGAAGACTGTAAATGATGTATATACCATCTCATTTGAGTACCTGCAAATGAATGAAATAATGCGGATAATCAAAGACGATAACCTGGATATATTGGAACAGCAATTTGATAACAATTGTACTATAAAAGTTTCCATTCGTAAAATGCAGGTGAACCAGGCCATCGCCAGGCTTCAAAAACTGTCATCGGTTAAGGTTAAATACGACTATAGTATTTGATATCAGCCCTTTAGATTTCTCTCTAAACCCACGTTCATTTTATTCTTCTTTTTTCATCAATTGCTGCATAATTACGTATTTTAGTCGGGTATGCAATCGTTTGAAATCAATAAGGCAGACCTTGAGCGCATTAAAACCGCACTGGAGAGCGACGATGCTGAATTAGAGAAAGTTCTGCAGGAGTATCATGCTTCTGAGATTGCCATACTGTTTGAAAAGCTTCCGTTAGAGGCACGGGAAAAGATCATCAACATCCTTCCTTCCGACATTGCATCTGAAGTATTTGCGGAAATGCACGAGGAGCAGGATGCCGGGGAACTGCTGATCAGCCTTGACCCCGAAAAACGTTCGGAGATCATTGAGGAACTGGACTATGATGATGCGACCGATATTATCTCTCAACTGGACGAAGAAGATCAGCAGGAAATATTAGAAGACCTTGACCACGAGGATGCTACCAACATCCGGGCCTTATTAAGCTACGCCGAGGATACCGCAGGTGGCTTGATGAACTCCCAGGTTATCAAGGTAAATATCAGGCTGGATAAAAAGGGGGCATTGGACGAGATCATCCGCCAGTCTGAGGAAATGGAGGAGTTTTATACCATTTATGTGGTTGATGATGCCGGAATATTGCAGGGCTTGCTGTCTATCAAATCCATCATAAAAGCTCACCCTAATGCAAAAGTAGAAGACCTGGTGATCCGGGATTTTGTTTATGTAAAAGCAGACCTCGACCAGGAGGATGTTGCTGG
>JBEHXM010000182.1:0-7354 GCA_048498695.1 Bacteroidota bacterium | reverse complement strand
GTTCTTTATGCCGCTTGGAGAATATTTGCCATTCCACATCCTTTACCTGCCCTAAGTGCTGTACCAGTATTTTATCGTCATAAGCCGGCAGGTAAACGGTATAATGGCCTTCGTTAGTCGGTGTAAGCTTTCGGATATCACCCCTGATGACCGGGGTGTGAATAAAATTATCATATCGCTCAAAATGAAACCCGATATGGTGCGTAGTAGGCGAATAATATTTAAAAAGCCACTCCGCATAGTTCCATTTTGCCGGCCGGGGTGTTTTGGGCGATACAAATGAACATTGGTGGCTAAGTGATACTGATGGCAATTTCTGTATCCGGCATGCCCAGGCGCTTACGGGTTCAAAGTCGTTGATGATCAGATCATACTGTGCCAATGGCAGATGATGCATATCATGCCACAGCTGTCGCAGGTTCATCAGCTTAAAAGTGGCCCACTTGTCTACCCCTCCTTTGGTGCCAAATACAAAACTAAAGCCATGCAAACGGTATTTGAGCGGCTGCGATAAAGATACCTCGGCTTCTGTACCGCTTACCAGCAGGTCGAGCTCGCCATACTGCTGCAGCAGCGGAACTATTTCGCGCGCGCGGCTGATATGCCCGTTACCGGTTCCCTGGATGGCGTAAAGTATTTTCATGGATAGTTGTTGTAAAGTTGAAAAGTTTTAAGGTTGTCCCGATAGCTATCGGGAGGTTAAGATCATTATCTCAACGTATTTCAACTTTATAACACTTCAACAAAATTACGGGAGCAAGTTAGCAAACATAACAGCTGTTAACAAAGATTAATACGCTTCCTGCCTGAAACGCTCCAGCAAATTCCTCACATCCAGCTTGGCATCCAGGTCTTCGGTGTCAGTTTTATCATCCTCGTCGTTATCACTTTTGAAGTTAGCCGGATCATATTTAAATATGGTCCACTTGCGGTCATGATACTCCAGCGCGGTAAGGCTTTCCACCCAATCGCCAGAGTTGAGATAAATTACAGAACCGGGGTTATCCGACGCTTGTATCTCCCTGATCTCGGCATGATGGATATGCCCGCATATTACGTATTGGTATTCTTTTTCAACAGCCAGGTCGGCCGCGGTTTGCTCAAACTGGTTAATGAATTTTACAGCATCTTTAAATTTGGCCTTGATCTTTTGCGAAAAGCTCATCTTTTCATGACCAAAGGCGGTCAGCAGCCAGTTGGTAAAGCTGTTGATCAGAATCAGGGTATCATATCCTACAGCACCCAGCTTAGCCAGCCATTTGGAATGCTGCATGGTTACATCAAATACGTCTCCATGAAATATCCAGGCTTTTTTACCATCTATCTTTAACACGATCTTGTTGCGCAGTATAAATGAGCCGAGGTTAAAATCGGCAAACTTACGCAGCATTTCGTCATGGTTACCGGTCAGGTAATAAACCGGTACACCATCGGTAACAAATTTTAGAATACGGCGCACCACTTTCATGTGCGCTTCGGGCCAGTAAGATTTGCTGAACTGCCAGATATCGATAATATCGCCGTTCAGTATCAATATCTTGGGCTTTATGCTTTTCAGATATTTTAAGAGTTCTTTTGCGTGGCATCCGTAGGTACCTAAGTGCACATCGGATATAACTACTATATCAACTTCACGTTTTGCCATTAAAATTGGGGGGATAAATTGCCATCCGGTAAGGGATACCGGTAAATAATTGACTTGATTTGTTTTTTACGACTATTCGTCGTCATCATCTTCATTCACCCGCAGTTCGTAGGGGCTGGCGTAAAACATGCCTACCAATAACAACAACCCTACAACTACCAGATATGCATATTCAAAATTCATACTGTGTTATTTAACAAATGTCAGCAATTCAAATTATTTTAATGTTAAGACTACGTTAAATGTAAAAGGTTTCATGCGCTGTGAAATTTTTTTTGAATACGGTTCAATTGTTTCAGGTGATGTTTGGAATGGATCAAAATAAACTTCAGCCATTGCCTGGCATTGAGCATCCCTAACCGCGGATGATTGACCTTATTATGTTTCGACGTATCGTGAATAAGCGGCGTTACATCATTTATGCGCTTTCGGCATTTGATGATCAGGTTACGCGCCTCCTCCTTACTTATATTCTTTACCGGAATTTTATCGCCTACCGATTTCGGCATTTTTACTTTTATGGGCGGAAACCTGCCAAAGGATAATACCATCATACCGATCAAGGAACGGCCTTTGGAAGTAGGCACGCAGCTGTTCAAGGTACACTTTTCAATAGCTATGGTTGACCCTATGTCTGCCTGCAAAATATGACTATAGACTTCTCCGTACGACCATCCGCCCCCCGGCGGCGTGACATTAAAAATTTCATCCGGAATGGTATCCAGGCGCTCGCGGTATATGTCCAGCACTGTTTCAATTTCCTTACGTTGCGATCCTATCCCCATGATCCTTATTTCGAATTTCGGAATTTCGTCCCGATAGCTACCGGGATCGGATTTAAAGCTAATACATTGTATTGACGTACTTAGTTCGGTTTTATCAACATATTGGTAATTTCAACACTTACAGCATCTTTATCAACTCTTTCAAATGGTTAATTTGCACAGGTACATCACCAGGTTTTTCCAACATCGCCGGGTTAAAATAGATCGCATCCATTCCGAAATTCAACGCGCCATACACATCGGCCTCCAGGCTGTCGCCTATCATCAGGCTTTCTGCTTTTGTTGCGCCGGCTAAATTAAGGGCATGTTCAAAAATGGCTTTGTCAGGTTTGTTCACGCCGATCTCCTCAGAGATAATGACATGCCTGAAATAGCCCCCCAGGTTGGTGCCATTAATCTTTACATCCTGTGATTCGCGGAAACCATTTGAGATAAGGTGCAGCGTATACTTTGAGTGCAAATATTCCAGGGTTTCATGTGCATGGGGGAACAGGTTGGTTTTGGTGGGACAAAGCTTTACATAATCATCTTCAAAACCAGCAGGTATTACATCCGGATGCAAACCCATATCCAGGAAAGTTTGTTTAAAACGAGCGTCCCGCAATGCCGTTTTTGTGATCTTCCCTAAATGATATTCAGCCCAAAGCCTGTGATTATTGCGGGTATAGGTCTCAATAAATAAATCAGGTGAGTGCAGACCCAACTCTTTCAGACCATAAATACCATATAGTTCGTGCAGCGTTTCCTCGGCATTTCTATCAAAATCCCATATGGTGTGATCGAGGTCGAAGAAAATGTGGCGATATTTCATATCATATTTACGATTTTAGATGTACGAATTACGATTTAGTATTTTGCTTTTCCTAATCGTACATCTAAAATCGTACTTCGTAAATCACGTCAGATCTTTTCTCCAAACGCCAGATCCCCCGCATCGCCTAATCCCGGTACGATGAAAGCTTTTGAGGTCATTTCTTCATCTATCGCGCCCAGCCATAAGTGCGCCTTTGGCAAATTAGCCTGTACATGCACTATCCCCTCTGTACTGGCTATAACGGCTGCTATGTGTAACTCTTTAATATGGTACTGAGCCATTAGCTCTTTGCATACCAGCACCAGGCTTTGCCCTGTGGCCAGCATAGTATCGCATATGATCACGGTTTTTCCTTCCAGGTCGGGTGACGAGATATGGTCGATGTTAATAATGAAAGCACCGGTCTTTTTAACCTTCCGGTAAGCGGTGATAAATGCCGAGGGCGATTTATCAAAAAAATTCATAAAACCCTGGTGAAAGGGTAATCCCGCACGAAGGATAGTAGCCAGCACTGGTTGGGTTTCCGGCACGTTCACTGTAGCAATGCCTAAAGGGGTTTGCACTTCAGTTGTGGTATATTTTAATTTTTTACTGATCTCGTAAGCCAGTATTTCTCCCATTCTTTCCAGGTTACATCGAAACCGCATACGGTCCTGCTGCGTGTTAATATCGCGCAATTCGGCTAAAAATTGATTGGCTACTGTGTTTGTTTTATTGAGGATGAAGAGCATGGCGTTAAGGGTTTAGTTCACCAGAGGTTAATGGTAAAGATACGAGTTGTTATGATCAATAGATTTTAATTTAAGCCTATAACATTTCTGCTGACATAAGGTTGTCACTCCTGCGATTTAGTTTTGATCATCAAACTAAGAAAAGCATGAAGATCCTCAAAAAGCCGAAAGATAATAACTCACTTATAGTGCGGTTGTTGCCCCTTTACACACAAACCTTTTACACTATTATTCGTATTTTTGTAACAATCTATGGATTTTAATTTAACCTCTCAATACCTGCCAACCGGAGACCAGCCCGAAGCCATCAGGCAGCTCGTGGAAGGTGTAAATAATAACGACCCATTCCAGACTTTGCTCGGTGTTACCGGCTCGGGAAAGACATTTACCGTTGCGAATGTAATTGCACAAACACAAAAGCCAACGCTCATACTCAGTCACAACAAAACCCTGGCGGCACAGCTATACGGCGAGTTCAAGCAGTTCTTCCCTGAAAATGCGGTCAATTATTTTGTATCCTATTACGATTACTACCAGCCGGAAGCCTTTATTCCGACAACGAATACCTATATCGAAAAGGACTTGCAGATAAACGAAGAGATAGAAAAACTGCGCCTGCGCACTACCTCAGCGCTCATGTCGGGCAGGCGTGATGTGATCGTTGTTTCGTCTATCTCCTGCATTTATGGTATGGGCAACCCGGAAGATTTTAAGGATTCCGTTTTTCGTTTTGCAGTAGGCACGCGTATCAGCCGCAATGCCTTTTTACACCGTTTGGTTGAGATTTTATACGCACGTACTACCGCTGATTTTAAGCGAGGCACCTTCAGGGTGAAGGGCGATATTGTAGACATCTACCCGGCGTATATGGATGTAGCCTATCGCGTTTCGTTTTTTGGCGATGATATTGAAGAGCTAAGTACTTTCGATCCGGGAACGGGCAAAACCATTGAAAAGATGACGCATATGGTGTTGTTCCCGGCAAACCTCTATGTTGCTCCACGTGAGCGTTTCACTCAATCCATCTGGGCGATACAGGAAGAACTGGAAGTGCGCAAAAAGCAATTTATTGACGATAAACGGTTCCTGGAGGCAAAACGCCTGGAGGAAAGGGTCAATTACGACCTGGAGATGATCCGCGAGTTGGGTTATTGTTCGGGTATCGAGAATTACTCCAGATTTTTTGACGGCCGGCAGCCAGGTGCGCGACCATTCTGCTTGCTCGATTATTTCCCGGATGATTACCTGATGGTCATAGACGAAAGTCACGTAACTGTACCACAGATCAGGGCCATGTATGGCGGCGACCGTTCCCGTAAGATATCTTTGGTAGAGTATGGTTTCCGGTTACCGGCAGCGTTGGATAACCGTCCACTTAATTTCCAGGAATTTGAACGCCTGGCACCGCAAACTGTTTATGTTAGCGCAACTCCGGGTGATTTCGAACTTGAAAAATCAGGCGGTGTGGTGGTGGAGCAGGTGATACGCCCTACCGGTTTGCTTGACCCGGTAATTGATGTACGCCCGGTGATCAACCAGGTGGATGATCTGCTTGATGAAGTGGACAAAACAGTTAAAATGGGCGACCGTGTATTAGTGACCACCCTTACCAAACGCATGTCCGAAGAGTTGGCCAAATATATGGACCGGCTGGGCATCAAATGCCGCTATATCCACTCCGAAGTAAAAACCTTGCAACGGGTTGAGATATTAAGGGGTCTGCGTTTAGGAGAATTTGATGTATTGATCGGTATCAACCTGCTGCGTGAGGGGTTGGATTTACCTGAAGTATCCTTGGTAGCCATACTTGATGCCGACAAAGAAGGTTTTTTACGTTCAGAGCGTTCCCTGATCCAAACCATTGGTCGTGCCGCACGTAACGACAGAGGCAGGGTGATTATGTATGCCGATAAAATTACCGACTCCATGCAGATCACGATAGATGAAACCAATCGCCGCCGGGAAAAGCAGATCGAATACAATACCCTGCATGGCATCACTCCAAAAACTGTGGGTAAATCCAGGGAGTCGATTCTGGAACAAACCTCGGTGATGGATTTCATCGGAGGCACACAGAAGGCCTACGTGGAAGCAGACACCGTTTCATTAGCCGCCGACCCGATCGTTCAGTACATGACCAAGCCGGACCTGAAGAAAGCGATAGAAAATACCAGGAGAGAAATGGTTGCAGCAGCAAAAGACATGGATTTTTTATTAGCTGCTAAACTCCGCGATGAAATGTTCGCGCTTGAAAAAATGATGGAAGAAAGGTTTTAATTTTTTGATGTGCGGATGTGCAAATATGCAGGTGTGCAAATTATAAGAAACGTCCAAAGTAAATTAATAAAGCCCGGCCCTGTGCTATACCTTCCCCTGCACTTAGTAGGAAAAGGGGGTTAGGGTAACCCCATTCTCAAATCACCTGCACATCCGCACATTTGCATATCTACACATCAATCCCTCACCCAATTGTCAAAATCATCTGCCATCCGCATATTTGCATATCCGCACATCCTCCTTCTGTAACAAAGAAAATATTCTCACGTCATAAATAAAATGCGATTGTGCTTAGCATCAGTACGATGTCAAAAATTATAAGCTGAATCATACGCAAACATTTTTAACGTTATAACCTTATATTTGTAGTCTTAAATTAAAAAAGAGATGATATTAATTCGTTTCCTGCTCATAACCATACTTGTTATATATATCATACGCAGTCTTGTGCGCATACTGTTACCCATGCTGTTTCAAAGCGTTGTAAACAAGGCACAGCAACAAAACCAGCAGCAATACCGCAACCCAAAACAACCTGAAGGCAAGATCAAGGTTGATTATATACCAACTACCAAAAGCCAGATCCCTGATTCGGAAGGAGATTTTGTGGATTATGAGGAGATCAAATAACCCGCTGGAAAATCAACAGGTTTTTAAGCGCCGTCATTACGGCACGCCTGAATCGTTTACCCTCATTACTACTAATTATATCATAGTGGCCCTGGGCCTTGCTATTTTTGAATCACATCATAAGATCAACTGGTTTTTCTGGATAATTTTAGGGCTGCTTGCCGTCTACAATTTTTTCAGCCTGCGCAAAAACTGGTCTGAGTATGACAAGGTTGGGATTATTGCTTACCTGATTGGTGTAGCAGGCCTGCCCCTGCTGTTTCTGATGTTCTGATACAGACCGGTTTAAGCTTTAGTTTTTTCAGAAATTAATAATAATTCCTTTTGTCAGTCAAATTTCTATTTTTGGGGAATATATTATCCATTAAAACACTTAGATGAATAACTGGTTCAAGCAAAATGGCGTCCACCTCGCTGTTATAGGGATTTTCTTAGCGGTCTGTTTCTTTTATTTTACACCCTCGTTCCAGGG
>JBEHXM010000181.1:0-7381 GCA_048498695.1 Bacteroidota bacterium | reverse complement strand
CCGGTGGTAATGTATCTTTATGACATTTTTACCGTACAAGCATCATTAGCAGGAGTGCCTGCTATTTCTTTGCCTGCGGGGACGAATAATGAGGGACTGCCATTAGGGTTACAATTACTCACTAAGCGTTTTGCAGAACAGGAATTGTTAAATTTTTCTAAATATTTCTTAAAACTATAAAGATTTTAATAGTTTAGTAAAGATTTTGATTTGATCGAGCCATAAATTAAAGCCCCCTGGTAGAATGAAGAGATTATTGATGTGTGTTATCTCCTTGTGTCTTTTGCAAGCTGTCAAAGCTGACCCTCGTTTTATTCCTGATTCTTCACATACGTTTGCACAGGCAAAAGATACCACTATGGTACCTGTATTGAATAATCCGGCACCGGTTAGCGTTTATCAAAGCAATATCTTTAAGCGCCGCCTGGATTCTATAAAGAAAGACGTACCGCTTGATTATAACGAATACGTACAAAGTTATATTGATACCTACCTGTCCCCTGATCAGCGCGAAAATATGGCCCGGGTTTTAGGGCTTACCAAATATTACTTTCCTATTTACGAAAAAGCTTTTCATGATGCCGGCATTCCGGAAGAGATTGAATACCTGTCAATAGTTGAATCGCAGCTAAACCCCTATGCTGTATCAAGAGTTGGTGCAACTGGCCTATGGCAGTTCATGAGTACCACCGCAAGAACATACGGGCTGAATATGGATGCTTATGTTGACGAGCGCCGTGACCCGATACAATCCAGCTATGCAGCGGCGGCTTATTTAAAAGATGCTTACCAGCAATTTGGCGACTGGCTGCTGGCCATTGCCTCTTACAATTGCGGAAAAAGCAACGTGATCAGGGCGATTGAAAAGGCTGGAGCCAGCGACTTTTGGTCTATCCGCCAATACCTGCCTGTTGAAACAAGAGGATATGTGCCTGCTTATATTGCTGTCACTTATGTAATGAACTATTATAAGAAGCATAATATTTTGCCGCAGGGATGCAGTATCTCACTAAAAACCGATACGGTAATGGTCAATAAATATGTATCGTTGAACAGCGTATCAAAAGTTTTGAGTGTCGACCTGGCACAACTGACTATCCTGAACCCTTCTTATAAAAGAATGATCGTAAACGGATCGGCGGGCGCTCCCAAAAGGCTGATAATACCACAGGCAGCTAAAGAAAAATATAGTGCATTGTATGATGCACTTAATGCAGAAATGTCTTATAACGATTTACATGAAAGTACTTCGTCATACGCCAATGACGAACCTGTAAGACGGAAAACACGCAGTCATCATAAAACAAGCAGCAGCACGCATACCAGGGCAGAAAAAGATTATGTAACCTATAAAGTGCATCGCGGTGATACCCTTAAGGTGATAGCTGAGAAATTTGATGGCGCTACAGTTGCAGAAATAAAAGAACTGAACGGCTTAAAAGATTCACATTTGCAGCCCGGAATGACGCTTAAGATCAATAAAGGCTAATGCATTTATAAAATAATTCCGAGCCCGGTTCTGCATGAAAAGAACCGGGCTTTTTTTATTCCCGGCTCAAAAAGAATTGTAATTTTGGGTGCTTGAATCAAATACCATGAATAAACCTAATACTCGCAAACAGGATGCCCTGGATTACCATGAAAATGGCAGGCCAGGTAAAATACAGGTGGTGCCTACCAAGCCGACAAATTCACAGCGCGACCTTACGCTGGCCTATTCTCCTGGTGTTGCCGAGCCCTGTTTGCAGATAGCTGATAATGTTGACGATGTATATAAATATACCGCTAAGGGTAACCTGGTGGGTGTTATCACTAACGGAACGGCAGTTTTAGGCCTGGGTAACATCGGTCCTGAAGCAAGCAAGCCGGTGATGGAGGGAAAGGGTTTACTATTTAAGATATATGCCGATATCGATGTGTTTGACCTGGAGGTGAACGCTAAAACGGTAGATGAGTTTGTGGCAATAGTGAAAGCATTGGAGCCAACTTTTGGGGGAATCAACCTGGAGGACATATCTGCACCTACCTGTTTCGAGATAGAGCGCAGGCTAAAAGCCGAGATGAAGATCCCGGTGATGCACGATGACCAGCATGGAACAGCCATCATATCGGGAGCGGCTTTAATTAATGCCTGCGAGATACAAAAGAAAAAACTTGATAAGATAAAAATTGTAGTTAGCGGTGCAGGCGCTGCTGCTGTATCCTGCTCCAAAATATATCTTTCATTAGGGGTAAAAAAGGAAAACCTGGTGATGTTCGACATCAATGGGCTGATCACCACCGAACGTACCGACCTGGACGATATGCGGATGCAGTTTGCCACCGCGCGCAAGGATATTAAAACATTGGCCGATGCCATGAAAGGCGCTGATGTGTTCATCGGCCTTTCGGCCGGTAATGTGGTTAACCCCGATATGCTGAACGCGATGGCCAAAAACCCCATTGTTTTTGCAATGGCGAACCCGGTGCCCGAGATAGATTATGATGTGGCTATCAACACGCGTAAAGATATACTGATGGCTACCGGCAGGGCCGATTATCCCAACCAGGTGAATAATGTACTTGGCTTTCCGTACATCTTCAGAGGTGCTCTTGATGTAAGGGCCACTGCCATTAACGAAGAAATGAAGCTGGCGGCAGTAAGAGCTATTGCCGAGATGGCAAAAAAACCGGTACCGGAAGCGATCAACCTGGCCTATAATACCAATAACCTGAAGTTTGGGAAAGATTATATCATCCCGAAACCGATGGATCAGCGCCTGATCACCGAAGTATCATCTGCCGTTGCAAAAGCTGCAATTGATTCCGGTGTGGCACGTAAGCAAATTGCCGATTGGGATGCTTACCGTGAGCAGCTAAGATTAAGGATAGGAGCAGATGACCGTTTGCTACGTAACATTGCTAATAAGGCCAAACAGAGCCCGAAACGCGTGGTGTTTGCCGAAGCTGATAATTATAAAATTTTAAGGGCAGCCCAGATCGTACGCGAGGAAGCTATCGCCACACCTATATTGTTGGGTAATGCGGCCAAAATAAAAAAGATCATCAAAGAAAGTGACCTTGAACTGGACGGGGTAGAAATTATTGACCCGCGCGAAGACTGCGCCAACTTTAATGAATATGCTGAATATTTATACAACAAACGCCAGCGCCGTGGCATCACTTTATCCGAATCAATGAAAATGATCCATCAGCGCAATTATTACGGCGCTTGTATGGTGCAGTTTGGCAAGGCTGATGCATTGATATCGGGTTTAACAAAAGATTATGTATCCACCATTAAACCTGCGTTACAGATCATTGGTACTGAAGACGGGGTGAACCGGGTAGCCGGAATGTATATGATGCTGACCAGTAAAGGTCCTGTATTTATAGGCGATGCTACGGTAAATGTAGACCCGACGGTACAGGAACTGGTGGATATTACCGTGCTGATAGACCACTCGGTTAAACAGTTTAACATCAAGCCACGTATTGCAGTGCTATCTTATTCAAACTTTGGTTCAAATGAAGGCGCGATACCGGAGAAAACCAGGGAAACCGTAAAGGTACTGCATCAGAAATACCCGGATATGATGGTTGACGGCGATATGCAGGCCAATTTTGCTTTAAATTCCGCTTTGCTTGCGGATAATTTTCCTTTCTCAACACTGAACGGCGCGCCTGCCAATACTTTGATCTTTCCTAACCTTGAATCGGGCAATATTGCTTACAAATTATTGCAGGAAATTGGCGGTGCTGAGGCTGTCGGTCCAATATTGCTGGGCCTTAAAAAGTCAGTCCATGTATTGCAATTAGGCAGCTCAGTAAGGGAAATTGTCAACATGGTAACAATTGCAGTGGTAGATGCGCAGGGAAAGGCCGAAAACGCAACCCTCGAGGCTGTTTCCCGTACACGTAGCTAATGCGGAATGCGGAAGTTTGAATGCGAAATGAAACTTTTGACAATTCCGAAATCGGCATTCCGACTTCCGACTTCAAATGAACAATTGAAATTATATGTACGCTTATATTGATGGCAAATTGGCTTATAAAAGCCCTTCTTATGTGGTGATTGATGCAGGTGGTGTAGGTTATCATATCAACATATCCCTTAACACCTATTCAAGGCTGGGCGACGCTGAGCGTTGCAAGCTGTTTACCTGGCTGCATGTGAAAGAAGACGGGCATACCCTATATGGTTTTTTTGATGAAGGTGAGCGCAGGCTTTTCCTGCACCTGATATCGGTATCGGGTATCGGCCCAAATACAGGGCGCATGATGCTTTCGTCTATCACACCCGAAGAAATACAAACGGCTATTGTAAAAGGGGATGTCCCTTTGATACAACGTATAAAAGGCATTGGGCCAAAGTCGGCACAGCGCCTGATTTTGGAGCTGCAGGATAAACTGAGAAAAGAAGGGCCGGATACGCTGATAAACGTGCCATTGAACAAAACAGTTAAGGACGAAGCACTGTCGGCATTGGTGATGCTGGGTTTTGCCAGGAACGCCGTTGAGAAGGTGCTGGAGCAGGAATTGAACAAAAATAGCGGCGATTTAACTGTAGAACAACTAATTAAATTTGCACTAAAAAGCTTATAATTACGAATATTTTTACCATTACGCTTGATCCGGATTTTTACCCCTAAGGTTGTATTAATTGCATTAATAATGTCCGCATTTTGCGGGTTAGGGGATGCCTTTGCACAACAAAAGCAAGCAACACCTAAAAAGGACTCGCTGATCATTAAAGCGCCCTACAACGGTACCGAATCCCGGAATAACCAACTACGTGAAGGTGTCCTGCAGCCAGATCCACCCAACCTGGTCCGCACCTTTGAATATAACGCCGCTACCAACCAATATATCCTGTACGAAAGAGTAGGAGGATATTTATATCGCCCGCCTCAGTATCTTACATTTGATGAGTATTTAAAGTTAAAGGAAAGAGAAGATCAACGCGTTTATTACAAGCAGCTGGCAGATAACTATGCCTATCAATCGCAGCAGCAGGGATTTATTCCGTCAATAAATGTCAGGAGCCATACGTTTGAACAAATATTTGGCAGCTCGAATATTACCATACGTCCGCAGGGTTCTGCCGAGATGATTATGTCCGGGCAGATCAACAGTAATCAAAACCCGTTGTTTAATACCAGGCAGCGCAGCCAGTTCAATTTCAATTTTGATCAGAACATTCAGATGAATGTGACCGGCTCTATTGGTGATAAGTTAAAAATAACCACTAATTATAACACGCAGGCACAGTTTCAGTTTGAAAACCAGATCAAATTGGATTATACCGGCACCGCCGATGAGATCGTCCAGAAAGTGGAAATAGGTACCGTAAGCTTCCCTTTAAATACAACGCTGATCACCGGTACCCAGGCTTTGTTTGGTGTAAAAACCAAGCTCAAATTTGGAAAACTGAACATGACGAGCATTTTCTCGCAGCAGCGCTCACAGTCAAAAACTATCACTATCAGCAATAATGCCCAGCAGGGTAATTTTACACTGTCACCGCCGGATTATGAAGCGAATAAACACTACTTCTTATCACAATATTTCCGTGATAATTATAACAAGGCTTTGTCTAACATACCGATCATCAGCTCAAACGTAAATGTTACCCGTATTGAAGTTTGGGTAACCAATCGCACCAACAGTACCACCAACTCACGTGATGTATTGGCCTTTATGGATTTGGGTGAGAATAAACCTTACAATAGAAATCTTATACAAGGCGGTGCAGGTTTCAGTGGCTTGCCAGCTGGTTTCCAGGGACCGGGCTTCACACAGCAGTCAAATTCTCTATTAAGAAACCTGCCTGCTGCCGTGAGGCAAACCAACTCAAACGCTGTTGTAAGTTATTTTGCGGCGACAGGTGGGAATGATAACTATGCTAAGCTGACCTATGCCCGGAAGTTAACCGATAAGGAGTTTACGCTGCACCCTCAATTGGGTTATATATCATTGAACTATCCTTTAAACAATGATGAAGTACTGGCAGTGGCTTACCAGTATACCGTAAATGGCGTGCAATATCAGGTGGGTGAGTTTTCGACAGATGTACCTGTTGATCCTGCTACACCAAAGGTTTTGTATGTAAAGCTGCTCAAAAATTCGTTGCTTAAAACCAACCTGCCTACGTGGAAGCTGATGATGAAGAACATTTATTCATTAGGCGCTTTCCAGATCAGTCCGAACAATTTTAAACTGACCATATCAAGGCTGGACGAAAAATCAGGAATTGCCAAGCCGATCATGGATGAGGGGCTGCATACTAAAAGTAAACTTTGGATACAGTTGCTCGGCCTGGATAACCTGGATGCACAAAACGCTAAAAAACCAGATGGCTATTTTGATTACCTGGAAGGGATAACCATCGACTCGCAAAACGGGCGTATCATGTTCCCGGTACTGGAGCCCTTTGGATCTGACCTGGCTAAACAATTTGACCCCGGTGAACAGGCGCTTATCAAGCGGTATGTCTACCAGCCAATATATGATTCGACTAAAACGATAGCACAGCAATTTTTTCCGCAGCTCAACCGGTATGTATTAAGAGGGACATACTCCTCGCAAGGTGGCTCGGAATATCAGCTGAATGCAACCAATATCCCCCAGGGATCAGTAATTGCTACTGCAGGTAGTATAAAGCTGGTGGAAGGAACAGATTTTACAGTGGATTATACTTCCGGCCGTATCAGGATCATTAACCAGGCTTTGCTTTCATCGGGCCAGCCAATCACAGTGAATGTAGAGAACAACGAACTTTTTGGTGTACAGCAAAAGTCTTTATTCGGTTCGCGGTTTGATTACCAGGTGAATGATAAGTTAGCTTTAGGCGCTACCGTAATGCACCTGAGCGAGCAACCCATTACCCAAAATGAAGTCGCCGGACAGGAATCGCTATCCAATACTATTTATGGGTTTGATGTCAATTATAACTCCCCGTCAAGATTTTTGACAAGGCTGGTTAATAAAATACCACTCATTACCACTAAAGTACCGTCATCGATTGCCTTTAGCGGCGAGTTTGCGCAGCTGTTGCCCGGTAACCCTTCGGCGCTGAATTTTGCAGGTTCAAAAAACGGAACTTCCTACCTGGACGATTTTGAAAGCAGCCAGTCTGTGATCGATATCAAAAGCGCCTCTACCTGGCAGATCTCCGGCACGCCGCAGCTATTCCCCGAGGCGCAGGCAATTAATAACCTGAGCTATGGGTTTAACCGTGCCCGGCTGGCTTTTTATAATATAGATCCGATATTTTACACGGGCGGTACTATCCCCGTGTCACGTACTGAATTATCAAAACCGTATGTAAGAGAGATCCTGGAGACAGAGGTATTTCCTTATAAACAGTCAGTTACCGGGCAGCCATTGACTTTACCTACAC
>JBEHXM010000180.1:0-7520 GCA_048498695.1 Bacteroidota bacterium | reverse complement strand
TGTTCCATCCGAGCCCGACCCAACTTGCCTCCTGGTCCATCGTAATGCCGCTGCGGTAGGATAGATTGATGGGGTAACCACCGACATCCATAAGCGGGATATTATAAGAAAAGTCGCCGGTAAACAGGTCAACCATATTATTGCTGTTAACCGACTGGAATGATTGCATTTCCGGTTGTGAAGGCCCACTGTTAAATTCTGCCACGCTGTCCATGCCGTCTTTCTCCTTAACGCCAGCCCCTTGCATACTTGCAGAACTATCCGTCGTGCCATCCTGATAAATATCGACCTGGTTATTATCGTTATTACCTGCCGGACTATGGTAATAATTTTCGTTATTGCCATAATGCAGAATGCTATGATTGTCCGGCTGGCAACGTGCCTGTGCCGTAGCGGCCAAAATAACCTGGCAGTAAAAAAGCATTAGAAGGCTAAAAGCAATATTCTTTTGTTTAAGGGCCAAAAGCTGTATCATTCAATTCTTTATTTGTCTTTAAGAATTTGGTTGTCTGTTATCTTTAATTACCTGCCGGTGAGTGATAAATAAATTTCATCGTCCACTTCTCATTTCTTGAATTTACCAGCTCAAACAGGTAGGTTTTATCATCGGCAAGGGTGTCATTCGTTGTTATGAGCACATCAATAAAATTCTCACCGCTCCGGAGTGATATGCTGCCTGATTTGATTAGCTCCCCGGCATTACCTTCTTCAAGGCTGGTAATAGTGTAAGCGGCGAGGCTGTCGTTTTCATCATTGGTATATACAACTTTTATTACACCGTCGCATAATGCCAAGGACGCATCTTGTTCCTCCTTGAGTTTGATGTATGGCTTTCCATCGCTAATGGGAAGGTTGATAATGGTGGGTGGTTTAACAGTAAACGTCCATATCTCGCTTTGCGCCCCAAAACGGTCATTGTCTTTGGCTATTACCTGCCATGCATATAATTTACCGGTATCAAGCGCCTGGTAAGAAATGGGATAGCTTAAAAAAACGTCACCAAAACTACCAGTGGCATATACCGGCACATTTTGCTGTATGGCCAGGGCGGGTGTTTGCCCCTGCTGTACTTCCACTAACAGGAAGTCATAATTCAGGTTACCAAAAATATTCAGGGGGTTTGGCGGTAACCAGTTAAACTGCGGAGTGTTGGAAAGCACCGTATCCTGGTCAGCCGGTAGTATCAACATAGGCGGGCTTACCGGCTCTACTGTTATATCCATACAATCCTCCAGTAGCTGCTGGCTTCCGTGGTCGAACTTGTTTAAGGTGTAGCATGCATGGTATTGGCCCACATTCAGAAAGCCGTCCGCTGAACGGTCTGTGATAAGATCGGCCGGATATTCATAGTTTATCGGCGCAAGATCCATTTCCGTCAGTACCGATGCCCCGGCTGCAACCGTGAATGCTTTTGTAGTGGCGTTTAATACGGGTTGATTGGTTTGCCCATCCGTTAGCACAAGTGTGATGGCACAACTTATAGCCACATCACTATTGGAAAAGCTGACATTCCATAACTGGGACTTCAATAATACGCCCGCCGGCGGCACCTGAAGGGTCATGGTAACCTGCGCTTTTACCATCATAAATAGCCAGGTGCAACAAACCGCTAAAAATAGTTTCTTCATACAATACGCTGTTACTGTCAAAAGATTTTATAATAGGTTATCCTGCCCACTTCGTTGGGTACTAAATCCCGGTTGACGCCGGGAATAAACCCATTATCATATAGCACATCAAATTGTCCGACCTTATTAATTTTTACCTGCATATTCAAAGAATAGCCCACCAGGGCATTATTCATAATATCCTGCCTGTTGTATTTTACACCTCCTCCTACCCGCAGCCAGCTACGCATTTTATATTGCAGGTTGCCGCCAATCGCATACAGGTTATAATAGTTGTTCGATGCATCTGAAACACTCCATTGCACGGTAAACTGCTTCAGGTAAATACTATGATTTAGTTGGATGTTCTTTGTGTTGAAATAGATAAACCCGCTGTCAGGCTGCTTGTTGTAAAACTGCATGTAAGTAAGCGATGTGTTCATCATGGCCCGCTTGTACAGGTAAGCGTAAGAAGCGTTGCCTACAAGCGTATAAAACAGATCTTCCCTAAAATAATTGTCACTTACCTTAATGAGTTGCGAACTGGGGAAATACCCCAATGAAATAACGGGGAATTTTTTTAGTCGTAAAGTGGCTTGTATGCTTTTAAATACTGCAGTGCTGCTATAAGTCTCGTTCACATAAGGATTGGTGAAATCATTTTTCCTTAAAGCGGCATCAATTAACAGTTTTCTTTTAAAGAAAGGCTGATGCAACTTGATATACCAGGCGGTTTGCACAGTGCTGGTCGTAAATAAACTAAAGGACTGGAAATTGTTGCCGATGCGCCTGTAGTTGGCGCTGATGTTCGTTTGTGTTTGGGAAATAAACGAATTAGCTGTTATCGAATAGGCTTCATTGGAACGGTCCCTAAATTTAAATGTGCTGGTGAAAATATGATTGTTTTGTGTTGTCGATGCGTAATAAGGCAGCGATGACTTGGCAATTTCAGCAGTGAGGTAAGTATTCTTATCTACCTGGTACCTGCTTTGCAGGCTCATGCCCATTAAATTGAAGTTCGGTGAAAGTGTAGCCCCATTTACCGTTGAATTGTATTGATAGAGATACTTCTTTCCTGTGTAATAAGTAAAAATAATATTATTACCATCTGGCTTGCCGCGCCCATACCTTACTGCGGTCACATATTGTTTTGGCTGCCCTGCATTATTCAGCAGGTAATCCCGGAAACGGTAAGTAACAGCACCGCTGGCAAAAGCAAAATAATAAGAAGGGTTATACTCTAGTTGCACACCGGTAATATTTATATTCTGAATCGTTAGCTGTGAATAATTAACAGGTGTGCTGCCGATGCCAAAAGATTTTACTGCTAATAATTGCTTATATCCTCCGGGTAAAAGGCTGTCGGGGATTTGGGAAGAAGCTATTTTTTCTTTCAGGCTGTTTTTGTCATGAATGGAAGCAATCAACTGGTTAAGGCTATCCACCATTTTTTGCATCCTTAGCTTTTTTTGTTGATAGACATATTCCTCTTTGGCAACAACCCTATTAAGCGAATCATATCGCTTTCTTTTGGCGTCATAATCCAACTGGTAGTTTATGTGAGAGGAACTATCTGAAACCGCTGTAGTATCCTTCTTCTTCCCTTTTCCAAATAGCCTGTCGAGCATTAAAAGACCCTTTTGTTCGCCGAGATCGGGTACTTTAAAATGTTTGTAGTCAATAACGCGGGCTTGTTTAAGTGTGTCTATATAATTGGCCGGAGCCGGCTTCTTTTTAAGCTTGCTTAGAAAAAGGGCTTCCCTAGCCTCCACCAGCTTCTGTAAAACATCGCCGTCATTTAACCAGCTACGCAACATATTTAATTGATTACGCTTTGCATCCAGGCCTTGTTTTAATTTGTCTAATTCGGAATAATCCAATTTGTCAGTATTCCAGCTTTTCAACCGGTCTTTAATACCGTTATAAAAACTATTGTTATTAAATTGGAAGTTGAGATTGGTAAAATTTTTGAACAGTCCGCTGTTACTGAAATTGCTGTTTAGATAAACTCTGAAGGGGTATTGGTTTTTTATACTTACATCCAGATAAGACTGGATAGTATGCTGGTAAACATTCTTAGCTGCATACGGGGTATCAATCGCCGAATGGTAATATACATTATACAGGATATTGCCATGTATCGTGATGAATGGATCATGCCTGGCAGGTTGTGAAGCAGCGGGTTGCTTTGCAGCCTTGCCCGGTAGTAGTTCGGTGGTTAAGATCTCAAGAAACGAAAATGCCGCCGATTTGCATTTGCTTCTCTCCACAGCTTGCAAAATGTAAGCCGGGTGCAGTGACATAAGGTTAAGGGTGTCGCCAAGGTTATGCCTAATATATAGCATACAATACTGCTTACCATCTTTGGTAAAATACTTCGAGGAAGTATCTTTTGTCTTGCTTTGGGCAAGGGTCACAGGCACGTTGAAAACAAGCAGCAATATGGTTACATATACACGCAAGGGCAACAGGGTTTACCGTCAGTTAAAAATAAAATGGATTCAACGGGTCAGAATAGGGTTGTCTCTAAAAAAGATATTATGAAGGAGTGCAACCAAATTAACGGTTATTAATACACGATACTAAATTGGTGGCTTAAAAATACCTTAAAATAAAAACTTGCCTCTGCGATTGGGATGATCCATTATTTATTTTTATCGAAACCAGGCTATGTAGAATCTATAAAAAAGAGTGAAGCATATATGGCGAAATGCAGATGTACAAATAGAAGATCGCAATAAGTAAATTCAAGATTAAAAACCGTAAAGTCACAAATCACGTAGTAAGGTCGCATGAATCCATTTTATGCAAGCATTAAGCTGCTGACGCGGATTTTGGATCTCCTCTGATGTCTAAAGGCAAGCATGGCAATCGGTAAATAGTAAATAACTTGTCAATTGACAGGTATTTCTTTACCTGCCACGAAGACGAGATCAGGGTTATCACTCGCTAGCAATGTGTTATGGGCTACAGAGTTCTTCACCGTTAGCCGGAAATGATTGTGGTTGGTTGAGATCTTTATGTTATAAACGCAGCACCATCCGATAAGCAAAAAAATGTTTGTATGCTTTTCGCCAAAAACAACCATCAGCAGAGGGGCATAACCTTGAGCAATTGGGTAGTGTGCATAGGTCCTTCAAAGGTGTGTGGGCATTAGGCGACAGCTCATTTAAAAGAGGATTTTATAATGCCGGCCATGAGTTGAATGCCGATGAGTTAAATTATTCACCCAAAGACTCAACGATGGATATTTTGAGCAATACAGACAGCTATAGCTTTATAACGAAGAATATCCCATCTGTGATATTGGGCTCTGGTGGGTTTGACGAGCATCATACAACTAAAGACAAAATTGAGTTGATTGACTTTCCTCACCTTCAAAAAGCAATCAAGGTGATTGTAAATTTTATCAAAGACCAGTATTGACAAGGACTACTCAAAGTGAGCAGTCCTGGTCAATTAAAAAAACGAATGAAGATTAGA
The DNA here is from genome assembly GCA_048498695.1 of Bacteroidota bacterium. GTDB lineage: Bacteria > Bacteroidota > Bacteroidia > Sphingobacteriales > Sphingobacteriaceae > Mucilaginibacter. Next base: position 2,430 of record JBEHXM010000180.1, on the reverse strand, counting down.
ATCTAATGTCGGGGCTTTAAAATAGATATGTCATTGGTTTCGATTGCCTGTTGTAATAGGCCCATAAGTACCGATGGCTGACTCTCGACTCCCCATGCCTTTAACGCTTCAATGCACTTTACCTGTGAGTTTTTGTCATTATGCCAGGGCGCACTTCCATCATTGAAGAAAAACTCCTTATCGCTGTCTCCCATCCTCGTAGTTGGAGCAATAGTTTCAACATCTCCGTTCTGCAATTTTACCCATATGGGCGTGTAATCACGATTGAAGAGTATTTGTTTGCCATCAGGCTGAAAGCTTTTTCCATAAGGCAACCATAAACGCATCGGCACAAAATTTTCGGCTTTCGACTGATTTTTTGGAACGATAATGTTCTTTCTGGAAGTAGTCATTGGGCCCGCGTCAGTATAGCAATCTACCATTCCGGCAACCCTGTCGTGATTGATCAAAACTGCAGGCATCTTATTGTGCTTAACCATAACGATTGAGCCAGTTGATAAAAGGGCATCCTTTCTTGTGAATTTTGGCTCGTGATAGCCACCAGGCCACCCATCTATCCACTTTATTGCCAGATCTGCTTTGCTCAAAAGATCCCTTACGGGTTTGCAATCGTGGTAGCTCTTTTTAAGAATTGATTTAACCCGGTTGCATAGCGCCTGTAATTCCATTTTTCGCTGTGCCGAAGGTGCCGTCTCTGCAGGCGTCTTCTCATTGCCATAATAAAGATCAAAGAAAACCGCATCCGAAAGCTCCTTCCTGTCGGTATATTCTTTTTGAGCCCATTCATCCAGCATAAAAGCAATATCAGTTATTGGTCTGCATGCTCTTTTGTTATGCTCCGTTGCATTCTTGAGAATTTTAAGTATTGCCCCGACTTCTTTGTGCGCATCAATAGGCATCCGGGCATTAGGCCTTGAAATTTTTACGTTGGATAATACAAGGTGAAACTGAAGAACTAATGGTACAAGTAATTTGACTTTCGCAGCCTTCTTGGGCTTGGCTTTGCTGATAGATGAACTTTTATTTACAAAATTGTTCCACCCGGTAAAGCCGGCGCTTATAGCAGCCTTATCAAGAGCCTGGAGGTAAGTGATACCAAATTGCTTTTTTAGGTTTTTTGCTTGCCTTTTGAGGTATTCGGCGGTGTGGCCATTGGCCTTTCTGTTTATCATAAAAACAAACTCCCGCTGGAAAAACGCCACCCGTCTATCGTTTTTCAAAGCAGGAAATTTGCTTTGATAAACTAATAAATTTGAAGGCGGCGCTGATACAGCTTTGCAAAGACGGGTGACAAGCTTCCGCTAAAGCTCACCACAAATTTAGCAAAAAAATTAAATTTATCAAAATCAATTGTACCCCTGACGAAACGATGCTCAGCCGAGAGCATTAGAAATTTCCGTCTATAGTTTCGCGCGCAGAAAAGCGATAAACTAGTTAAACCACCAACATCTTCGTAACCAATGATGATCTTCCCTTATCCATCGTGTTTTAGGCCGACTTTAATGGCCTGAGCATTTTTTGAATTTTATATTTACCCTGTACTTATTTACAATAATGCTTCTATGGTCTTTAAAGGATTTCTACTTGGTATAGGTATATTTCTATCCTGTCTTACTATTTTGCTGTTTATAGCAATTATCATTGTCAGCGCCCTCGTAATAAAATTGAGAAGCAAATATGTCAGTGTTGCTATTTGGCAAAATTATCTTGAGCAAGTAAAAATAAAGGAAGACTATCTGGAAGCGGCAAAAATAATCAGCCTTATCGCGTCAAATAGCGGCCGCGAAAAAATTAAGCTACCTAAAGAGTATGATTTAATAGTAACCCTTCGCACTTGTGATGACCATCCATTTCCTTTCGCGTTCAATCGAAAGGTAACAATTATCAAATATAATGACGACGCAGGCGAAAAGGGCTATCACGGATCTGAAATAGACGGAAGATAGGTGAATGAATTGGCTACGAACTGCGGCCGATTTTAAGGTTATTAAACTAACCTCATACTTGCTCATTACTTAAGAACATCCCACCCGATAAACCAGGGTATATTTTGCCATAGAGCCATGATTTGAACGCGGAAAGGAGGCGTTGTGCCCAGGTATATTTTTTCATTAGTGGCAAATGGTATCCATTTCAGCGTAGATCTGTCGGGCGTGGTCCATTTCACAGGAGTATGATAGCCCTCCAATTCACGCGCTGCAGAAGATTCCGGTGATCATCGTCGTCGGCCGCAAGGAAGCCGAGGAAAAGACCGTGACGCTGCGCTATCGCGGCGTCGAAGCGCAGGAGACGGTGCCGCTCGCCGGACTCGTGCAGAAGCTGAAAGCTTTAGGCTAGAGCTAGAGCCTGTCATCGATTGTTGAATGGCCTCAACACCGCCGTCATTCCCGCTTTCGCGGGAATGATGCATTGACCGGAGAACCTCAATGC